>DRHY01000195.1 GCA_011052985.1 Methylophaga thalassica | reverse complement strand
GCCGCTTGTAGAGGCAGATGATAAGTTGAACCAATGTCTACTGACACAGTTGTCGACAGCTGATGACACACTCTCTGTCGGTGAGATTAGGCAGCTCTGTGATTCGACTATCACACAAAATACGATCGAAAATGCCGCACCCAGTAGTACTGAGCCGGCTGATGTCACCATCACCGAAAATGGCCTAGAAACAGAAGACAAATCCGCTATTACCAGACGCTTATTTTTAGAAAAGAAAGAAGCTAAAAATCCGTTTGTTTTGCTGCCACACAAACCCAATTACATCATCCTTAGTAACAATATGGCGTCGCCAAATGAAACCCCATTTGAAGCAGCTTACCCGGATGACAATGTCCATTTACAACCATGGGAAACTAAATTCCAAATTAGTTTAAAGCTCCCCGTGGCTTACGACCTATTTAATGGTCGAGCAGACGCCTATGTTGCTTATACCAACCGATCTTTTTGGCAGCAGTTTAATAAAAACAGTTCATCACCGTTTCGTGAATCCGATCATGAGCCCGAGGCCTGGTTATCATTCAAAACTGGCTATGAACTATTCGGGATTAAAAACTCACTGATTAGAACCGGTGTCGTGCATCAATCAAATGGACAAGCGGGATCATTGTCACGCAGCTGGAATCGTATCTATACCGACTTCGTGTTTGAGCATAATGATTGGTACTACTCATTCAAACCTTGGTATCGCATTCCAGACAGTAGCAGTGATGATGATAACCCTGATATTGAAGAATACATGGGCAATTTTGAGTTCGGTGCTGTCTATAAACTTGATAACCACAGCTTTGATGTCATGCTGCGGAATAACCTCAATTTCGATGATAACTATGGGGCGGTTCAAGTAGGCTGGAGCTTCCCATTAACAGACCGTGTCAAAGGTTATGTTCAGTGGTTTAATGGCTATGGCGAAAGCCTGATTGACTATGACGCACACTCGAATAGTATTGGTTTTGGTATTCAGCTAACTGACTGGCTATAAATACGAATTTTTCCTTGATATTTAAGCGTTAATATCGTATTATTTCGCGCTTCGTGGCTATATAGCTCAGCTGGTTAGAGCACATCACTCATAATGATGGGGTCCCTAGTTCGAATCTAGGTATAGCCACCACAAACATTAAAAACCTGCTTTCGAGTGGGTTTTTTTGTGCCTGCAGAAAACACCTCTTTTCGATCAGGTTGCCATGTTGCGGTAATGGCAAAGTACATCTCTCCCTCATGGAATCAAAAATGAGTTATTCGACGAACTAATAGCATTTGTGAATTATTGCTTTTTTGATTTTACTGCGGAACACACTCTAATTTATAGACATATCTAGCCGGCTTACTCATCTTATTGACAATAATAATAATTATTATTGTTTGCGAAGCCCCGTTTCCACTTTAGCCTGACAAATTCAGGATTTTTTCCTATATTTACAGAGTGTGTAGCGTAGTAAATTTGCTCCATCAAGGTAAATATTTGTAAAAGTGTGAAATAAATCATTATTCCTATAAAAAAAGACGGACACACATCCCTACAAGATTTACCTCGCTGAAACCTGCAATGTCATTGCAGTTGATGTAGACGGGAGAGAATCATTGACTATCGCGGCACTTTATCCAGATACCAGCCTTGGCTATTCCGAGGCAAAACGAAACAACGTCGTCACAGAGCTATATCAAGCCCACAATTCTTGGCTATTTGCGTGGTTAAGAAAAAAGTTGGGTTGCAGTCTAGATGCAGCTGACTTAATGCAAGACACTTTTTCACGCTTATTACAAAAAAAAGATGACCTGACCACTATCAATGAACCACGTGCCTATCTCACCACTATTGCACATGGTTTGATGGTTAATCAATTACGACGACGTGATATCGAGCGTGCTTATCTTGATGCCATCACCCACCTGCCTGAGAACGAGATGCCTTCTGCCGAAACGGTCAATATTATGGTGGAAACAGTGGCTAAGATCGATGAAATGCTCAGCGGTTTAGCGAGTCATGTCAGACAAGCTTTTTTATGGTGTCAGTTAGAAGGCCTAACGCATGCTGAAATTGCTGCCAGACTCTCTGTATCGATCAGCTCTGTCAGACAATATATTGCTAAAGCATTATTGCACTGCATGAAAATGGCCTAAAAGGCATACATGTTGATGAAGCGAGTATGGCAATGACAGACCAGCACATTACAAATGAAGCGCTTTATGCTGCCACGGATTGGTTTGTAAAGCTCACCTCAGGTGATGAAACCGAACAAGATAAGCGTAACTGGCAAGCGTGGATAAATGATGACCCCACTCACGAATTGGCTTGGCAAAAAATCGAGGCGGTGACTCGGCAGTTTAGTGGCTTAGACTCTCAAGCAAGCAGTGTGGTACTCAATCGTAAACAGTCTGATCTTGCGTCGAACGATCGTCGACAAGCACTCAAAGCGTTTGGGGTGCTTTTTTTTGTTGGTTCAGCCAGTTGGTTGAGCTATAAAAAAAAGCCTTGGTACCTGTTAATGGCAGACTATTCGACGGCAGTCGGTGAAATTAAAAATATCACCTTAGAAGATGGCAGTCGCCTTGTCCTAAATACCGATACCAAGGTTGCCATCGATTTTAATGACCAAGCTAGAACAATCAGGTTACTGCAAGGTGAAATCTACATTGAAACGGCACAGGAGCAAGACCGGAATTATCGTCCTTTCAGTGTTATTACAGATCACGGTACTGTCACGGCATTAGGCACTAAATTTAGCACTCGACTTAAGTCTAAACACAGCGCTGTCAGTGTTTATCAGGATGCGGTAGAAGTCAGACCTTGTGATGACTTAGACAATAACGTTGTGGTCAATGCAGGTGAATTGGTCACATTTAATACGGCCTTTTCTCAGCAAAAAGAGCTCATCGATAGCGCATCGATGGCATGGATAAATGGCTTTGTTATCGCCGACAAAATGTCATTGGCTGACTTTGTTGATCATCTATCACGTTACCACTCAGGCATCTTACGTTGTGATCCTGCTGTGGCTGATTTAACTATCTCCGGTGCGTTCCCCGTCAACGATCTTAATGCCGCCTTAACCAGTATCAGTTCGGTGTTATCAATACGAGTAGAACGTTATACCCGCTACTGGCTAACGATTAAACCGGCTTGATACATAACAATACGTTGGAGAGAGACTTGAATAGAACAACTAAAAATAGTGTTAAAAAGCAAACAAATACACTGTTTGAGCCCTCGCAAATCTTACGCTCTGCTTTGATATGGAATGATGCAAGTTAATTATGACTACCTCAACTATTCAATCATTTAGTCAAACCTATGAAAACCACCATAGTTGGATCTATAACTGGCTATGTAAAAAATTGGCCTCGCATCAAGATGCCGCTGATCTGACGCAAGATACGTTCGTTAAAGTATTACAGAAAGACATGCCGGCAGACATTATCGAACCGCGTGCCTATTTAACCAAGATTGCTCATGACTTGATGGTGAATTTTTACCGTCGAAAATCCTTAGAACAGGCCTATATAGAAGCCATCAGTCAACTGCCCGAAGCTGTCACACCAAGCAGTGAAGAACGATTACTCTTATTAGAAACCTTGCAAGAAATTGACGAAATGCTCACTACGTTGCCAGATCATGTCAGAGAGACGTTTTTACTCTCACAGCTCGATGGCATGCGATATAAAGAGATTGCCGCCAAGTTAGACGTTACCGAGCGCACTGTTAAACGCTACATGGCACTTGCCTTTACTCACTGCCTTACTTTTGCTTATTAGATATGTCTTTAAACTCAGCCGATATTCCTGAAAATGTCATTAAAGAAGTCGTCGTGTGGCTAGTAAAAGTGCAAGACGACGATCTGACTTCTCAAGAAGAACAAACATTACTCGCGTGGCGGAATGAAAATCATCTGCACGAACTTGCTTGGCAGCGTGCTGAAAATCTCGGCATGACCTTACAGAAAATACCGCCTGCTGTGGGCAAACAGGTATTAGGCCGATCAGCCACAATGGATAGGCGTGAATTTACCAAACATCTAGGTCTATTGCTCACACTCGTTCCAATTGCTGGCCTAAGTTATAAATATGCCCCATGGCAAGCGGTTTTGGCTGACTATAAAACGGCGACTGGTGAGCAAAAAACAATTCAATTAGTCGACGGCAGCCAACTCATACTCAACACCGATAGTGCGGTTGACATCGCCTTTAATGACACACAGCGCTTGCTGAAATTATACCGAGGCGAGATATATATCAAGACAGCCCATGATTCAGCTCAAAGGCCATTCTTGGTACAAACGGCACAAGGCCAACTCCATGCTTTGGGCACTGAGTTTGTGGTTCGTCAACACTCAGACTATAGCTATTTGGGGGTTATTGAGAGTGCGGTTGATGTCATACCTAAAGACGACCCAGAGCAAAATCAGATCATTGAAACAGGTCAACAAACCCGGTTTGATGCAACAGGTATAGAAGCACCATCCCCACTGGATGATAATGCCAATGCCTGGATCAACGGCGTTATTTACGCCGACAACATGCCACTCACCGAGTTTATAAGTTACCTAAAACGGTATCGCACAGGTGTGCTCACCTGTGACGAATCATGTGATGACATTTATGTCTCAGGCTCGTTTCAAATTAATGACCCTGACAACATCCTGCACGTATTAGAAAAAACAAGGCCAATAGAGATCGAATGGCGAACCCGTTTCTGGGCAAAACTCAGCAAGAAACAACGTTAATTCAAAAAATCGTGTCCCCTTTTTAATTCTTAACTGACCTAGTAATTAAGAATCACTTAATTACCTAAGGTTAACCATGTCAATACGTCAACGCTCCAGAGATATCAGCACGAATAAAGTCACCATCATCATGGCGATGGTGGCTTGTTTTTATCTGCCACTTCTATCTGCCGAACCTATCCAACTCGCTGAAAATGAAACAGGCAATGAAACTGAAAGAGCTAACCGTCACTATAATATTCCTGCAGGGTCTCTCTCCAAGGCTTTATCAAGTTATACCGGTAAAAATGGCTTAACCTTTTCGTTTGACCCTAGCCTCACCGAAGGCAAAACCACACAAGGCTTAAAAGGCAGTTACAGCCTAGAACAAGGCTTTCAAGAACTATTAAAAGGCTCAGGCCTCATAGTGATTCCTGATAACGACAACGGTTATTACTTACAAGAAACCATGCCCGCTCTAGGTGATGATGCAATGATCACCGATACCATCAATGTCCGTACTCAACGATTTTATGAAGTCGGCCCCTTGCCAGGGCTAGGCCTCACTAAAGACGAGATCCCCGGCAACGTCCAAAGTTTATCGGCAGAAGATATCAAAGAAGCTCATGCCCTAAGTATGACGGATTTGTTTAATCAGAAACTGCAAGGCGTCACGGTGAATGATTATCAGGGTAATCCCTTCCAGATGGATATCCAATATCGTGGTTTCACTGCCGGTCCACAAATAGGCACACCACAAGGCTTAAGTGTGTTTTTTGATGGTATTCGGGTAAACGAACCGTTTGGTGATGTCGTCAATTGGGACATGATCCCAATGAACGCGATTTCCAGTGTGGATGTGTTTCCAGGCTCCAACCCAATCTTTGGTCTGAATACCTTAGGTGGTGCATTTACGGTTAAAACCAAAGACGGCTTTAACTACACAAAAAGTGATGTTCAACTTTTAGCCGGCTCGTTTGATAGAAAACAATTACAAGTCGATAAAGGCTGGAACAACGGCACCATCGCATTTTATGGTGCCGGTAGTTTTCATGATGAAAATGGTTGGCGTGATAACTCACCGAGTAAGGTCAATCAAGTCTTTGGTAAGGCCAGTTACCGAGGCGATAAAATAGACATGAACCTCAGTACTCTAATCGTCAAAACAAAACTGGTTGGTAATGGCCTAAGCCCCGTTGAAGAATACGAAGACGACAGTGAAAGTGTTTTTACCGGACCGGACAAAACAGACAATGATCTACAGCAATTCCAACTCTCAGGTGCCTATCAAGTAAATGATACGTTCAGTGTCACGGCACAGGTTTATCGTCGAAATAGTGACCGGCATCAGATTGGATCGGATGTCATAACAGATTGGGATGATGAGCTAGTTGCTAAACGCTTACCGGCTGAGGGTGAGGAATATACTTGTTTGT
The DNA here is from genome assembly GCA_011052985.1 of Methylophaga thalassica. Taxonomy (GTDB): domain Bacteria; phylum Pseudomonadota; class Gammaproteobacteria; order Nitrosococcales; family Methylophagaceae; genus Methylophaga; species Methylophaga aminisulfidivorans_A. Next base: position 9,029 of record DRHY01000195.1, on the reverse strand, counting down.
TTAACAGTACTAATGAATCTGGTTTACCTGACTATTATGTTGTTGCCATTGATAATTATGAGCCAGGCGTTAGGGATGAATTTAGCTTTGATAATGATGGTTCTATTTTTTTATATGATGACTCTTTTTCCTTGAGCCGGACAGATTTTGAAACGAAATATGCAGCTTATAAAAATACAGAGCTGCCTGATGATTTTCTGAATGCTTACCGTGGTCTTTATCAGGAAAATAAAAACTTTAAAGAGTCCAATACTTATAACCGAGATGGCCAATCCTACAATGTGAGTGGGGACGTAAGCACTGAATATTTTGGTGAGAACTCATACCGGGTTGATTTCAAAAGTGACTTAGAACGAATTACCAGTGAACCTTCTGGAGTTATTCATTCCGATATAAATTACTTTTTTACCGAAGAAAGTGGTGTCATCTATAAAAATTACGTGATGTTATTGGCTGCAGAAAATGAGACAGATTGCTTGACAACTCGTGCGTCTGTTGATAACTACGAAATCACCGACCCTGATACAGGAAATCCTGTTCTTATAGATGGCGCAGGCTTAAATCAATCCGGCTATGTAAAGGGCACACCGACTGCAATTATCACCAATAATCAAATTATTCAAAGTACTGATGGTGCTTCTATCCAGTTTAACTGGAACCTCGATAAACATAAGTTTATGGTCGGTATGTCGATTGATGATGCCAGTGCGGAATATCGTAATAGTCAACGATTAGGCTTTTTCACCGCAAACCGTGAGGCATATTTAGATCCAGATAGCGCTCACCCGCAGTTTTTGGCGGCCTTTGACCCATTGGAAAATAGTAATTTCAGTGGCACCAATACCACAAAAAGTATCTATTTTAGTGAAACCTGGAATCCGGTTGAAAACTGGAACTTTAATTTCTCTGGGCGTTATAACGACACCAAAACAAAAAATAAAATCGCCACACGTTTTGGACGTTATGGCGCCAATTATTCCGTTACTGACTTAATTGGCGAGCCTGATCAATACAATGTCTGCCCTGATGGCGATTGCACGGGTGTTGAAACCAACTTCAGACGTTACCGTTTGGATGAGACATTAGAAAAACCGGAAACAGAAGAGTTTAGTTACTATTCGTTTAATCCTTCGATTGGTGCCACTTGGCAAGCAAAAGAAACACTCAATGTGTATGCCAACTGGTCACAAGGCACGCGTGTACCCAGTGTCATAGAGTTAGGCTGTGCATCTGATCACACACCAACAGGTAAATATTATTCGGATGGTCAGGGGGGGCTGTATGAAATACCCAAAAGTGTCTTAGAAAAAAGAACTTGTTATCTGCCTAATACGCTGTCAGGCGATCCGTATTTACCTCAAATTAAAGCCACGTCATACGATATTGGGGTTAGAGGCATTATCGGTGAAAACATGCAATGGAATCTCGGCGCTTATCAAACCGACCTAAAAGATGATATTTATTTTGTTGCTATAGGTGGTGGGTCGGGTTTTTATGACACCATTGGTGATACTCGCCGTCGTGGTATCGAAGCGGGTTTATCAGGTCAAAAAGGCAAGTGGGGCTTTAGCGTTAACTATGCGCTGACCGAAGCGACCTTTGAAAATCAGTTCATCATGATTAGCGATGATAATGGCACAGCCATTTATCAACCTGGTATCGGCAATTCGATTATTACGGTTGATAAGGGCGATACCATGCCTGGTGTCTCTCGTCATAATGTTAATGCCACCATCAATTACGAAGTCACCCCTAAATGGTTAGTCGGTTTTAGTGCGGTAATGCACTCAGGCAGTTATGTGCGTGGCAATGAAAATAATGACCATGAAGTGGGTCAAGTACAGACTAGAAACGATGGTGTAAAGCGAAAACCGATGACCAATAAAGGTGAGTTGCCTGGCTTCGCGACATTTAACTTCCAAACCAGCTATAAATTCACACCTAATATGACGGCGACACTCTTAGTCAACAATGTTTTTGATAAAGAATATTACTCAGCCGGACGTTTGGGGCGTAATCCGTTCTCACCCAGTATCAATGGTGCTATCGGACCCGATGGTTATAACCATAATTCTAATGATTGGCAGAGTACGAACTTTATCGCTCCCGGTGCACCTAGAGCTGCTTGGCTAAGCTTTAATTGGCAGTTTGATTAAGAGATGACAAGGATAACGATAAAAAGACAGACATTTGTGACTAGCCCGGTTCACCTCTTCATTTCAAGCATCTGTAATTTGTCGATTTCAATGCTTGAATATGAACCTTTCCGGGTAGCCCACAAATGTCCGATGACAGAGCTATAATGATTTTCTTGGAAAAGCATCGAGCCTTTACTTTAGATAAATCTGAATAGAGTGGTTAGCTTGGCAGTTGATAGTGATGATTTAAGAATCTTAACTGCCAGGCTATCGCTCTATGTTTTGATTACTCTCTGCAATATCAATTCACTTCCTATCGAACCATTTCCGCTCTCTAAACCACCATCAACCCCATTTAATTTCGCCCGTCAGCCGGCATTTTTACTGGGTTTTAAAATAAAAGTATAAAAAAATGTAAATTAGTTCTAACACTTTTCAATTCTCGATTGGCATATCTAATACAAACAATAAAAAATGTCGTCGGAGAGAAGAGTGAAATTGCATAACCCCACCCCGTGGTTAGTCACGGCCCTTACCCAAATAGCCTTTGTATGCATCATCACTCTGATGATGAGCTTATCGTTGATCTCAGATGTTTTTGCTGAAGAAGACACCGGTCATTACGAACCCACACAACGTTATGCGATTCCTGCTGGTCCATTGGGTAAAGCAATTTCAGGTTATGCCGCCCAAAGCGGTGTGCGTTTAACCTTTGACCCCGCCCTTGCCGAAGGCAAACAAACACAAGGCCTATCCGGTGAGTTTTCGGTGAATGACGGTTTTCAAAAACTACTCGATGACAGCGGCCTAGAAGCCATTGACGATCAAAACGGTGGCTATTTTGTCGTACCAACACAAGCCGAGATACCTGCCTTGGGTGCCGATACCGTATTGGTCGATACCATCAATGTCCGTGCTCAACGTTTTTATGAAATCGGCCCCTTACCTGGTCTTGGACTCACCAAAGAAGAAATCCCTGCCAATGTGCAAAGCATTAGTGCAGAAGAAATAAAACAAGCGCATTCATTAAGCATGACGGATTTGTTTAATACAAAACTACAGGGCGTCACAGTTAATGATTACCAAGGTAATCCGTTCCAGATGGATATCCAATATCGTGGTTTTACCGCGGGTCCACAAATAGGCACACCTCAGGGCTTAAGTGTCTTTATCGATGGTATTCGTGTCAATGAACCGTTTGGTGATGTCGTCAACTGGGACATGATTCCCATGAATGCCATTGCAAGTGTGGACCTATTTCCTGGCTCCAATCCTATCTTTGGTTTAAATACCTTAGGTGGCTCATTTGCTTTAAAAACAAAAGACGGCTTTAACAATACCGCCATGGACGCAGAGGTGCTTGCCGGCTCATTTGGTCGTAAACAATTACAAATGGAAAACGGCTGGAACAACGGCACCATCGCCTTCTTCGGTGCAGCCAGTCTATTTGATGAAAATGGTTGGCGTGATAACTCCCCGAGTGAAGTCAATCAATTATTTGGTAAAGCTAGTTATCGTGGTGACAAACTTGATTTACATTTCAGCACGCTCATTGTTGATACCAACCTGGTCGGTAATGGGCTGATTCCAAGTGAAGAGTACCGACAAGACCGAGCAGGGGTATTTACTGCTCCAGATACCACTGAAAACAGGTTGCAACAATTTCAGTTAGCAGCCGCTTTTCAAGTGAACGATACATTTAGTGTTACTGGTCAGGTTTACCGTCGGACAAGCCGTCGAGATTCTCAAGGCGCTGATGTTTATACCGATTTTGATAATCAATATGTTAGACGAAACTTAACTGCGGGAGAAGAGTATACATGTCTTTTTGAGACGAGTGAGAATAACCGTTACAACATCCCCGATTATTATGTCATCGATTTACCAAATGGAGATCCTTTCAGTTCACCCGATTACATCAATTTCGTTTTAAGTGCTGATATCGATGCTGCGTTTGCAACACTCGACGCTAGTCAGTTCAATGTAGAGCTTCCAGATGAAGTGGTGGCATTAGCGCAGAGCTCAATTAACTTCTGGAAAAATTTCCAAGCAACTGAAATTTTTAAAGCCGCTAATGATGGTGAAACAATTTCGCTTGCTGGAGGAGAAATAACACCATATTCCAATAATGAATCTTCGTATCAGTATCAACCTAAAGTGGAATTATCAAATTTAAAAAATACTAACGATCTTTTCGCTTATTTAGCAGGAGCGGAAGGGGCTTTTTATTATTATACGACCGATGGCGTTAAGCATCTGATTGTACCTAAACCACCAACAAATGCAGATGAATGTGCTGGTGATATAAACAATGATGGACTGAGAGTCGATGGGCCAGAGGGTGGCTCACAGACCGTTGATGGCGGGGCTTATAGCCAGACGAATCCAGGTGTAGTGGATGGTACACCTACGGCTGTATTAACTGATAATACCATCGACCAAATGACAGACGGGGCCTCAATTCAGTTTAATTGGAATACTGAAAAACATAAATTCATGATAGGTGCCTCTGTTGATAGGCCGACGGCTGAATATACCAGTACACAACAGCTAGGTCTGTTGACAGCAGATCGTGAGTTTTATTATGCCCCCGATGAAATACGTGATCAGTATGTGGCGGCTGATGTGCCGATTAGCAATAACAACTTTGAAGGTGAGCAGCTAACCAAAAGCCTTTATTTTAGTGAAACGTGGAGTCCTGTAGAAACGTGGCACTTTAATGTCTCTGCTCGTTATAACGATACTCAAGGTGAAAACAGAATGAAGTCTAGGGAGTATGGTGTCGGCTTTGTCCCAAGCCTTGCTCAATTAGAAGCATTTCCTGATTATTTTGATGTCTGTGCTCCGGGTGAGGATTGTCCAACAGGGTATGTCATCCCTGATACGAGCAGTTTATTGAACGAAGAAGAAAAAGAATCATTTAGCTATTATTCGTTAAATCCATCATTCGGTGTCGCTTGGCAAGCTCGTGATGATTTAAATATATATGCTAATTTTTCACAGGGAGTACGAGTTCCATCAGTTATAGAGTTAGGTTGTGCGTTGGATAAAACACCTGTGGGTTCGAAAGGTATCTATAAAAGTCTGAGAGAAAATAGAACGTGTTCATTACCTTCCACGCTCTCAGGCGACCCATACTTACCTCAAATAAAAGCTCAAACAGTAGAAATTGGGTTGAGAGGTGTTATAGACGATTACCTGCAGTGGAACCTGTCTGCTTACCAAACCAATATAAAGGATGATCTGTATCTGGTTTCTTATCCAGATAATCGTAACTTCTTCGATAACATTGGTTCAACACGTCGCCAAGGTCTTGAAGCAGGGTTGTCGGGGCAAAAAGGTAAGTGGGGCTTTAGTGTCAATTATTCACTAACCGACGCTACCTTCGAAGATAACTTTACTATTGCAGGCAATGACAATAGCAGTTCTTATGAGGACTTTGCCGGTAATTATAACTATAGCCGTTTAATTGATGTTGAAGCCGGTGCTCGCATGCCGGGCGTATCACTTCATAACCTTAACGCCACATTGAACTATCAAGTGACGCCTAAATGGCAGATGGGAATAACGGCCGTTGCCCATTCATCAAGTTATGTTCGTGGCAATGAAAATAATGAACATCAGGCAGGTCAAGTGGTGTACGAAACCGTTGACATTTCCGGAACGCAAACACTTGTTGCTAGAAAATCCACCAATAACCCAGGCAAGGTGCCGGGTTATATGGTGTTTAATTTCCAAAGTAATTATCAGCTCACTAAAAACTTCAGTGTCAATCTACTCGTAAACAATATCTTTGATAAAGAATACTTTTCAGCTGGCACGCTGGGACGCAATCCATTTACACCTGGCACCTATGGTGCTCAAGGGCCTGATGGCTACAACCACAACTCACTTGAATGGAATAGCACAAACTTCGTGGCACCCGGTGCACCAAGAGCCGCGTGGGTCAGTGTTAGGTGGTTATTTGATTAAAAAATATGGAAATAAGTTGAGGCAAGTGTGACCGCCTCACAAGGAATTCATTTTCAATCGACGGAAGTTTAAGGCACTCACCAAGATTGAAGTGAATAGGTAATCCGGGCAGCCACAAATGCCCGACTATTGTACACGGACGGAGAAAAATGATGAAAAACTTCAAATTAAAACTCGTAGTGTTAAGTACATTAAGTTGTTTAGCCTCAGGTCAGGCAATGGCTGATTGGGAAAATTTACCTACAAGTGGGGTAAGTGTGAGTGGTGGGACAAGCCCATATATTTTGTGTAACCCTACAGGTGACTTTGGGTCTGGGTCTGGGGTGGATAGACCAGTTCAACCTTCTTCAACTTCAGATACCTGTGCCGTTTTGCCAGCAAGTGATTCAACTGTTCCAGATGCAAGCTATACCGGTCTGAGTCGAATTCCAGTAGTCAACCGCACAAGCACAATAACTATGAATAATAGTTACACCAACAATACCAATGTGGATATTGGTACCTTGCGTGAATACGCATGGAGAAAAGCTGATGGTGCTGGGTATCAGTGCATTTATGCAATGAAAGTGACACTGTATCAGGCTGATTACAACTTAACTGAGTCTGGTGTTCAAAATTTTGAAATTAACGATATGGCGAGAAAAGGCTGGAGTGGTAAAACGGTTGATGTGGCATATTCAACTGTACCAAGTGATGCATCACCAACCTATCGTGTTGGAAGGACGTTTACTGCAGTCCAGCATAGACCCGGCGATGTTGATCAACCTTTAACCGGTTTAGGTTCTAGTCCTGCAATCAATGGTCTAAATTCTTGGCCAGGTTCTGCTTCAGCTACACAGCAAAAAGCGGATCTTGATGCAGATTGGGTCGATTTTACGACAGATGTTAATTACAAAGATGATGACGGCAGTACTAATGCAGCCTCAGGTCTTCAGTATGTGAGAACCTCTTGTTCAAGTGGTTCATTCACTACATCGTCAGACGCCATTCGTTTACGTCAGACTTTCCAAGAACTCAATGGGGATGGTGCAAGCGACAATCCATTCATTGAAATAGAAGTTGAAGGTACTTTGCCAAATTAATCTGGTGAAGTAGGGCACAGGTGACAACTTTAAGTTGTCACCTGCTGCATTAAAAAGACTTTGATATTAAGGAATTATATATGGCTACTAAAATTTTTAACTCTACAGAAACGAGCTATACAGGTACTTCCAGTGATGACGTAATTACAGGTAATGATCTTGGTAATACCATCGATGGTGGTGCCGGTGATGACTTTATTATCGGCGGCGGCGGTAATGATGTGCTTATTGGTGCTGAGGGTAATGACATCATTGTTACTGGCGCAAGTGATGGAAGCGATAACAACGGGAACAATATTGTTAGCGGTGGTAGTGGTGATGACACTATTTTCACTGGAACAGGTAATGACATCATTTCCGGCGGTAGTGGTAATGATCTGATTTCTGTCGATGGTGGAAATAATATTATTCATGGTGGTAGTGGGGACGATAATATTTCAGTTGCCGATGGTAATGACATCATTCTTGGAGGCTCAGGTAATGATGATATCTATGCTGGCGATGGTGATGACATATTATCAGGTGGTGTAGGCGCTGATTATATAGAAGGTCAAGGAAGCACCGCTGGTGATGAAACCGTTACAGGTAATTTGTTCTTCGTGACATCTGAAGATATATTGAATGGCGGTAAAGGTAATGACACTTTTGTCGTCGGTGATGAGTTTGAAGAAGAAACCATCATTCAAGGTGGTGTATCAGCTCAAGATAGCGCGGGCGATGCTGCTAGATATGTTGATTTGAACGAAGCTGAAGGTGAAGAAGGCGAAGAAGAGGAAGAGGAAGGCGAGGAAGAAGAAGGGCCTTTATTCGGTTTTGATACCGTCAACAATGAAATTGTTGAAATTGAAGATCAGGAAATGTCAGAGCAGGCTGAGACTGATGTTCGTTTGAATTTGGCAACTCGCCCTGGCTCTACTGAAATCAATACCGCTGCTTCTACCGTTGCTGGTTATAACGCAGTAGATACCTTGCAATTCACAAAAAGCGGCGATTTCGATGAATCGTTGGTTTTTAATGGCATCGAACGCATTGAGTTGGATAGCGGTGTGAATATCAGCTTGTCTTCTGAGCAGTTGGAAGATAATGCTGAATCACTAAGCACTGGCTTCTTAAATCCTGGTATGCAAATTCATGGTACGGCTGGAGGCCCAAGTGAGTCTGTGACAGTTGAGATGGAGTTCGAAGAAGCTGAGTTTGAGCCTGAAGAAGATATCGTAGGTGCTGAGGAAGTGGACTATGACTATGCTGAATTCTCTGTTGAGGAATTTGCTGTAGCGAATTTATTCCACAACGTCGACATGATTTATGATGCCAGCGAAGGTGAAGCAGGCAGCTTTACTCATGTGTACGGTGGCAATGAATCGGCTGGTGCGACTGAAACCGTTTATGGCAGTGCTGGTGTCGACTACGGTGTTATGAACGGTGGTAATGATACGTACTACGGTGCTGATGGTAACGATGTATTAGTTGGCGGGAGTGGTGCCGATAGCCTGTACGGCGAAGACGGCGATGACATCTTTGAAATCGGTGGTTTTGGTTCAGGTACGTCAGGTACTACCTCAGCAGCTGATGATGGTAATCAAGAGTGGATTGCCACTGGTGCTGAACACGATCTGATCGTGGGTGGTGATGGTGTCGATACATTACGTATTACTACTGGTGTCGGTGCAGATTCAAAAACCAACGGTACTATTGTCTTAAATGACGATAATTTCCAAGGAATGGAAGTGGTGCAAGTCGGTGCGACAGTCGATCAGTTGAATGTCGAAAACGATGCCTTGCAAATGTTGAATGACCACTACTATTTCGCTGCTAATGGTACTGTCGATGACCTAAG
>DRHY01000194.1 GCA_011052985.1 Methylophaga thalassica | reverse complement strand
TCACCACCATCGCTAGCTGAACCACTATCTTGTGATAGCTCTTTAGCGACAGTAGCAAAATCTTCACCATTTGCAATACGCTTCTGCGCAGATTTGATTTTCTTTAGAGCCGCCTCATCATCACCTTCTATCAAGATATGGCTGGCACGGCGTTGTTCTGGACCAACAAACTGTTTGCTATTTTCAGCATAAAACGTTTTCAGCTCATCTTCTGTGACGTTTATATTCTTAGCAATGTCGTCAACTGACAGTTCAATATAGTTTAATTTGATCTGCTCAGGTGCAGTGTATGATGCCGTGTATTCGTCATAGTATTGCTGAATTTGTTCATCACTAACGTTCACTTTTTCTGCAAACTTTTGAACAGGAATAGCGCCATAAGCTAGTTCACGCTGCTGTTTTTCTAAACGTAATACTTCGGCAGATTGTTTTGCTGAAATGAATGAGCTGTTTTGAATATTTTGTGTCAATTCGCGAGAAAGAAGCTCTCCACGTAATTGTGCTTCATACTGAGCAGGCGTAAATCCAGCCCGTGCTAGCACCATTTCATAATATTCTTTATCGAACTGTCCATCACGTTGGAAAGATGGTGTAGAACGAATAAATTGTGATACGGCACTATCAGAAACTCGTTGGCCAAGCTGATTGTTAGCGTCGCCTAGCACTTGTTGTTCGATTAGCCCATCTAGGACATCTTTTTTGACTTGCTCCCCTTCAAACATAGAAGCGTCAAATTGCTCGCCTAACATGCTACGCATGCGATCACGATATTGTTGGAGCGATTGTTGAAGTTGGTCTTGAGTTATTTCAGAACCATTCACTTCTGCAACAACAACAGCTGATGGTCCCGAAAGGTAGGAGTTTATGCCCCAAAGAGCAAATGGAATACTGATAAGACCCACGATAAGCCAAGCTATCCATCCCTTGGCGTGATTACGTATGAAATGCAACATAGAAGAGAACCTTCACAATAATGTTGTTAAAAAAGAATATTCTAATATAACAGGCAAAAAAAAAGGCGCATCTTATGCGCCTTTCCTCTTTTTTGGCGGAGCGGACGGGACTCGAACCCGCGACCCCCGGCGTGACAGGCCGGTATTCTAACCAACTGAACTACCGCTCCATATCTTGGTGGGTGCTGAGGGGTTCGAACCCCCGACCCTCGCCTTGTAAGGGCGATGCTCTCCCAGCTGAGCTAAGCACCCCAAGAAAAAAAGCTAGTTTACAGCATCTTTTAGCGCTTTACCAGCCTTAAATGCCGGAATTTTAGCAGCGGCAATTTTGATTTCTTCACCTGTACGTGGGTTACGGCCAGTACGTGCAGCACGCTCACGAACAGAGAAAGTACCGAAGCCAACAAGTGTTACTTGATCGCCTTTGCTAAGAGCACCTGTTACAGCAGATGTCATACCGTCAACTGCTTGAGCAGCTTTTGCTTTTGAAATGTCAGCAGCTGCAGCAACTGCATCGATGAGTTCAGATTTATTCACAGCTTAATTCCTCATGTCATTATTTGTTATTACGATTAGGGTCCCAACACAGATTAATGGACATACCATCTCGTTGGTTCCCAGTATCTAACTACAGCAAAAACAGTGTGTCAAGGCAGTTAATATGTCTTGTTAGCAACATTTATGGAAACCTATTGCAATCTAAGCATCGATTCGTAATGTGTTACGTTACTGGCATGATTATTGTCAGTGTTATTACTCATTACTATATAGAAGCGCTAATGCTACATATTGTTCAACAGAAACAGTTTCTGGCCGTTGATTCGGTTCAATCCCAACGGCATGTAAGGTTTCATTTGTTACCATATTTTTCAATGTGTTAGATATTGTTTTACGCCGTTGACTGAATGCTTTAGTCACAATACTACTCAATATATTCAGATCAACCTGACCACCCAGACGTTGTTTAAGCGGTTGCATATAGATGATGGCCGATTCAACTTTTGGTGGAGGATCAAATGCCTCAGGTGGAACAGTGAATAACATTTCTGCTGAACACTGATGCTGAATCATGATGCTTAAACGACCATACTGCTTATTACCAGGCTGCGCACAGATGCGCTCAACAACTTCACGTTGCAACATAAAACACATATCTTCTATATAGCTTGATTGGGCTAATAAATGAAATAACAGTGGGGTCGTTATATTGTATGGCAAGTTGCCAATAACACGAAGTGACTCATCATTTTTACGTAATAAGTTGTAATCAAAAGTAAGCGCATCCGCTTGATGAATATGTAACTGTTTGAAAGATTCAAATTGTTTTTGTAAAAGTGGCACTAAGTCTCTGTCCAGCTCAATTACATCAAGCTGATCACATGATTCAAGTAATGGTTGGGTTAATGCGGCCCTACCGGGACCAATTTCAACAATATGTTGTCCATGTTCGGGGCTGATCGCTTCAATTATCGAGTTGATAACAGATTGGTCATTTAAAAAGTTCTGGCCGAAACGCTTTCTTGCGCGTGGATACTGTTGTGTCATTCTCTTCTCAATGTGTGTTCGCCATAGAAATGGCCATCTCAAGCGCTGCTTTTAAGCTACTGACGCTGGCTTTGCCTGTGCCGGCTAAATCAAGTGCCGTACCATGATCAACTGAGGTCCTAATAAAAGGTAAGCCAAGTGTAATATTGACCGCTTTACCAAAGCCATGATGTTTCAACACAGGTAAGCCTTGATCATGAAACATAGCTAGTACCGCGTCATAGTGCTGAAGTTTGTCTTGGTTGAAAATAGTATCAGCAGGCCACGCTCCTGAGACCAATGCACCCTTTTCAATAAATCCGTCAATCACAGGTTGAATGACATCAATTTCTTCACGACCCAGATGCCCATCTTCACCAGCATGTGGATTAAGTCCGCACACTGCAAGCCGTGGTTTTGACATACCAAAATAACGAGTCATTGAATCAAGAGTTATTGCGATAACTTGCGACAAACTCTCTTTGGTGATGGCATCAGCCACATTACGCAACGGTAAATGTGTAGATGCTAGCGCTACGCGGAGTGATTCAGTCGCAAGCATCATCACCACTTTTTCAACACCAGCACCCTCGGCAAAAAACTCTGTATGACCAGTAAATGCATGTCCAGCATCATTGATAATACCTTTATGCACTGGAGCGGTCACAATAGCATCAAATTGCCCCCTGATAGAACCATCGAGGGCAGTTTGCAAAGTACTCAGTACGTAATCAGAATTGGCTTTATTTAACTGTCCTGTTGTTACTGGTTGAGCAAGCTCATGAGGCAGATAAAAAAGCTGACCAGATCTCGCTTTAGATTTGAGTTTTTCTGGCGTTGCCTCGATTAATTCTATCGGGCGTTTTAGAAGCTTAGCTCTTTCATGTAATAAATTGGGATCAACTAAAGCAATTATCTGAGCTTCATACTCATCTTGAGCCATTTCTATTGTTAAATCAGGGCCAATACCAGCTGGCTCCCCGCAAGTAATCGCAATACGTTTTAGCGAGTTCAATTATTACGATACTCAACATAGGCTTCATCACGCATAGTACGTAACCATGTCTCCATATCTTCATCAATTTTACGCTGACGAATTTGCTCACGCGCTTGACTGCGTTTGTATTCTTCAGCCATATTTTCTTCACGGCGGTCAAAGACTTTTATCAAATGCCAGCCAAACCGACTTTTGAACACGTCACTCACCTCTCCCACAGCTAATTCATTCATCTTTTCTTCAAATTCTGGAACCATAACACCTGGACTAACCCAACCTAAGCTACCACCATCGATTGCAGAACCAGTATCTTCGGAATGTGCTTTTGCAAGCTCAGCAAAATCTTCTCCATTGATTATTCGCTGTCTTAACTGCTCTAGACGTTGTTTAGCTTGTTCATCAGTGGTTAGCTCATTTGCTTTAAGCAAAATATGACTTGCTAGAGTCTGTTTAACTAAATGCACTTCTTGGCTTTTTTTATCTTTGATTCGTACCAGATGATATCCACTGCCACTTCGTAAAGGTTGGCTAACTTCACCTACCGCTAGTGACGGCACTACAGCAGCAAAAAGTGAAGGTAATTCACCTTGCTTTCTCCAGCCTAGCTCACCACCTTCAAGTGCATTTTGACCATCAGAATAGCCAGCCGCAATTTCAGCAAAATCCCCGCCTTCTGTTAATAAATTTTGAATTTTTTGTAGACGTTTCTCAGCAGCTTGAACTTGTTCAGGTGAAGCTGCTTCAGGCAGGCTGATCAGGATATGCTGGAGATCGTATTCAATATCACCACCTTCTTGGATCTGCTGAGTTGCTAAAAAATTATCAATTTCACGATCAGAAACAACGACTCTATCTTCTACTTGGCTCTTACGAAGACGAGCGATGATCATTTCATTACGAATTGTCTCTCTAAAGAGGCTGAAGTCATATCCGTCATTCGCCAAAACATCCCTGAATTGGCGAAGCGTCATATTATTTTTGGTGGCAATTTGCTTTAGTGCGGCATTAAGAGCGTCATCCCCGACACGAATACCTACTTTTTCTGCTTCTTCCAGCTGTAAGTTTTGCATAACAAGTCGCTCAAGCACCTGTTGTCTGAGGATTTCGCTTGGTGGCATAGCAGAGTTACGCTGACGAATTTGCTGACGGACAGTTTGTTCCATTTCAACTAACTCACTCTCCAGAATGACTTGGTCGTTAACAACGGCGACAATTTTGTCCAGAGGCTTTGCCGAGATCATATTGGTTGTTAATAGCAATAAAGCGACGATTAAATACTTAATCATGAAAATCTTTTACTCCAAAATTTGACTTTAACAACGTTCACAAAGACATAGTAATAAAACAATGTGACGCTTCTTAATCTAAATCAGTTCAGCTTAGTTCATCTCAAAACCGCGAATACTTCTTTCAAGTAAACTATCTGATTTTTTACCAAAGCTACCGAGCCCTTTTAGTTCTACCTGAATAAAGATGGCTTTATTTCTTTCATCATCGGAAACGTCATTCACGTAATCACGCATAACAAGACGAGTTGACCAACAGCAGCTGTCATACTGGATACCCGCAATTTGCTCCAAGGTTTTGCCTTGATCCAGAGCATGATACCAACGGCCAAATAACTTCCATCTCTCCGACACTGGAATTTGTGTTGAAATATCGATTTGTTCCAAAGAATCATCTATACCGTTGTTAGGTGTGGGATCTTCACTTCTATAACGATGGGAGATATTAAAAATACCACCATTATCATTTTTATAACGCATGCCAATAGAGGATAAGTTGGTTTGTGATTCACTCGGATCCCATAGAATTTCGCTATTAAACGACCATTCATCAGAAATATATGCAACGGCTTCAGCCACAAGATCGGAACTCGACTCTCTATCTTTCGCTGTACCGTCTAGCGTAACTTCACGGTCGGTAAAGTAACGAATCTGTCCCAGGGTCAAACGGAGATTTTCCTTACCTGTATCGGCATTAATCAAACGAGATGTCACCGCAAGTGTCAATTGATTTGCATCACCAATACGGTCACGCCCTGTAAAACGGTCATATGAAAATAAACGGATAGAGTTAAAGGTCGTCAATCCACTGTCAAAAACGGGAATATCAGACTGGTCCTCTTCAGGTACATATAAATAAAATGCACGAGGTTCGATAGTATGAATGTATTTGCTCTTCCATGCAGTCATCTCTCTTTCGAAGAATAACCCAGTATCAAGACTG
>DRHY01000193.1 GCA_011052985.1 Methylophaga thalassica | reverse complement strand
GTTCACGGTAAATCATCAAACCAACAGGATTAGTCCTGTTAGGGCAAAGAAGTTCAGTGAGCTTGGCTTTTCTGAGCGAAAACACCTTCAGGAATGGTTGGCGCATGAACCTTCTGCGCTGGGTGAAGAGTTATTAATTATTCAAAAGGAGTTCGATGGCTTTGATGATACCCGCGAACGCTTAGATTTACTTGCGCTAGATAAAGATGGCAACTTGGTTATCATTGAAAATAAACTGGATGACAGCGGTCGTGATGTGGTCTGGCAGGCGCTTAAATATGCCTCCTACTGCGCCAGTTTGACCAAAGCGCAGATAGTTGAAATCTACCAACAGTACTTGGATCGCTATGAACTTGTAACAGGAGAAGTTGACCCGTTAAATGGCCCCCAAGGTGCTGCACTTAATGCCAGTCAAAGAATTTGTGAATTTCTGGATGCGCCAGATCTGGATGAGGTCAAGCTCAATCTAGGTAACAGCCAGCGTATTATGTTGGTTGCGGCAAACTTTCGCAAAGAAGTGACCAGTACTGCACTTTGGCTCTTGGGGCAAGGCATTAGTATTGCTTGCTTCAAAATTACCCCTTATTCGTTGGGAGAGCAGCTACTCATCAATATTGACCAGATCATCCCCACGCCCGAAGCGAAGGAGCTGATGATCGGTATTAATGCTAAAGAAGCGGAAGAAAAAACGACCGAAGTGGTACTGAAAAACCGCCATACGGTGCGTCGCGAATACTGGGAGCGAGCCTTAGAGGCGTTTCAGAAAAGTCCGTGCCAGCTCTACAACAACATTAGCCCAAGTAAAGATCATTGGCTATCAGCAGGTTCTGGACTGAGTGGTTGTCCGTATAACCTGATTTTTCTGCAAAAAGAGCTTCGAGTTGAGCTTTGGATTAGCCGTGGAATTACCGAAGAGAATAAATATCTCTTTGATTCATTGCTTGGGTCCAAACAGGACATTGAACAAGTATTTGGTGCGGAGCTTGAATGGATGAGATTGGATGAAAAGAAATCTTGTCGTATTCAGTTTTCAACCAAAGCCGATGGCTTCAACAAAGATACGTGGCCCAATGCGGTTGCGTGGCACTTAGAGCAGATGACTAAGTTAGAAAAAGCTTTAAAAGGGCCGCTGCAAAAAGCGGCTGAAGCGCTAAAAAACAAACCGGCAGAGGTATCCTGATTCCCGTAAGCTGAATTTTAGTATTTCAACTCGCTTGTTTCATCGGGTGCTAAAAGACCTAAATACATTGTCTGCACATATAAGTATTAAATCTTTGAATCTAATTAGCCAGCAACACTAGATTGAACCTTCACACTATCGTGTCGGAGGTTCACTATGTTCAAAAACCTATTTTTTCAAACAAAAGCACTACCAGAGCTGTCATCTCAACTGGATGCAGAAATCCCACGCTACCCACCATTCCTGAAGGGGTTGCCAGCTGCGTCACCCGAGGATTTGCAGTCCACACAAGACGAGCTAATTGCCAAGCTGCGCCAGGTACTTGGCTTTAATCAGCGTGATTTTCAACGGTTGATTCAGCCCTGTATTGACCATCTGGCTGCTTATGTTCATTTGTTGCCAGCTTCTGAGCATCATCATCACAGTGGCGCTGGTGGTTTATTACGTCACTCGTTGGAAGTTGCTTTCTGGGCGGCACAAGCAGCTGAAGGTATCATCTTTGTTGCCAGTGGCACACCGGTTGAGAAAAAAGAGCTGGAACCAAGATGGCGTGTTGCAGCTGCTCTTGGCGGTTTGTTCCATGATATTGGTAAGCCTGTTTCAGACTTATCCATCACAGACGAAGATGGACGCTATCAGTGGAACCCTTTTTTAGAAACACTATCCCAGTGGACCACTAATAACAGCATTGAACGCTATTTCATTCGCTGGCGCGACGGACGGTGCAAGCGGCACGAGCAATTCTCAATTCTGGTTTTAAACCGGGTGATGACACCTGAGTTGCTCGCTTGGTTAACCCAGCCGGGCCCTGAGATTTTGCAAGCCATGCTGGAAGCAATTGGCAATACCGATCCAGAGCATGTCCTGTCCAAATTGGTCATTGAAGCTGACCAAACCAGTGTCCAGCGAGACCTGAAAGCTCAACGAATTTCCGTTGACGACAATGCCCTTGGTGTCCCAGTCGAACGCTATCTACTTGATGCCATGAGGCGATTGCTTGCCAGTTCCCAGTGGCTGGTCAATCAGCGAGAAGCCAGAGTCTGGGTACGAAAATCGAATCAATCAATCAATCTTTACCTGGTTTGGAAAAGCGCGGCTAAGGACATCATTGAGCTATTGGCCAAAGACAAGATACCTGGCATTCCAAGAGATCCCGATACCCTTGCGGACATCCTCATTGAGCGAGGATTGGCCATTAAATCCGCCTCAAATGAGCGATATGAAAGCCTAGCCCCTGAAGTGCTGATCAAAGACGGCAAGCCAATCTGGTTACCCATGCTGCATATATCTGAGGCCGATTTATTGTTCAGCTCGAATGTACCAATTGGTGTGACACTGTTTAGTAAACCTGAGTGGGAAGCAACACAGCAAACACAAGCAGAGCCTCAGAGTCGCTCCAGTGAGCAGCCAGGCTTGTCTGAAGCGTCATCATCAATCGAACTCAGTAATTCGGCTGAGTCGCCATCGTCAAAATCGTCCGACCAAGATGATGAACTTCGTCATGCCAGTGATGTTAATCACCTTCAGGCAAATGAAAATGCTCCAGGTGATGAATGTGAAAAGCCTAACAACTCATATGATGGCGCTATCTCAAATAACGTAAACCAGCACGATGCAGAAGCATTGAATCTGCCTGAATCTTTGGCATGGCTCCCAGAGGCCAGTAGTGCGTTGGTTATGGTTGATGAACAGATACTGATCCGCTATCCCGATGCCGTAAGACCTTGGTGTGCCCCCCGAAAACTGCTTGCTGAACTCAGTCGATTAGATTGGCTTGAATTAGATCCCGCAAACCCGACACGTAAGGCCAGAACTGTGACTACGAATGATGGCGTTCAGGAGCAAGGGTTACTGCTGAAAGTATCGATTTCTAAAGGGCTTACTGCACTGATAGACCTCTCCAATCAAGACGCAGAATCAGTGACAGCAATTCAGAACGAAGAGGCTTCACAGCGTCCGAGTCGAACTGAGACAGCCAATGCCCAAGCAAAAGAGCCCGCCACAAGAGCGGAGCGTAAGCAAAAGCCGATTGCGCCCAATGCGAATTCAAGTACAGACCCAAAACACGCGCAGCGGCAACAGATGGTTAATTTTGTGAAAGATTTGCCCATCTTACTGACCGATGGCGATTACCCAGACGTGGATCATAGTGCCGATGGTATTCGCGTCACGATTCAAACCTTACGCCAAGTCGCCAATGCGCACGGCATTCCAGCCGGACAGCTGCTTCGGGGGATCTCGGCCAGTGACCAATGCCAGTTTGATGAGGGGGAAACGGTTCTGTTTACCGCTCACGCTAAACGTTAATCCATTTGAAATTAAGTGGATTGCAAACGGTTATTTTGCGGAGCATGAATGAAAGAAAACGCATATGAGATGCCCTGGCGCACGAACTATGAAGCCATGGCAGCAGCAGGTTGGCTGGTTGGGGCAACTGGGGCAATTGCCGCAGAAATGCTGACAGAGTTACCACCTGAGCCATTTTGGTGGATGACAGGGATTTCCTCGGGCATGGCGTTGTATCGCCTTCCTGAGGCTTATCGCCTTTATAAGTTGCAGATGGGGCTAAAAGGCAAACCATTGGCATTTATGGCGCTGTCGCATTTACAAAAAGTGATGGCAAAACATCCTGATGAATTGTGGTTAGGGTATGGCTTTGAGTGGGACCAACGTCATGCTCAACGCGCTTATGAAATCTTAAAGCGGGATAAGAAAACCTTGCTTAACCAAGGTCACGGCAAACAAATGGGTTCGACCTGGATTCATGGTGTTGAGCCCAAAGAAGAAGATGTTTACCAGCCAGTTGGTCACACTGAGGGGCACACCTTAATTGTCGGCACCACCGGTGCGGGAAAAACACGATGCTTTGATGCGATGATCACTCAGGCCATTTTGCGCAATGAAGCCGTGATTATTATTGACCCCAAGGGAGACAAAGAACTTAAGGATAATGCACAGCGAGCCTGTATTGCCGCCGGTAGTCCTGAGCGCTTTGTGTATTTTCATCCGGGGTTTCCAGAGCATTCAGTACGACTTAATCCCCTGAGGAACTTTAACCGGGGTACTGAAATCGCCAGCCGAATTGCGGCACTAATCCCATCCGAAACCGGTGCTGATCCATTTAAAGCCTTTGGCCAAATGGCACTGAATAACATAGTGCAAGGTTTGTTGCTTACGTCACAACGTCCTGATCTGAAAACACTGAGACGATTCTTGGAAGGTGGCCCAGAAGGCTTGGTAGTAAAAGCCGTCACAGCCTGGGGGGAGCAGGTGTATCCGAACTTTAGTGTGGAGATTAAACGCTTTACTGAAAAGGCCAATACCTTGGCTAAACAAGCCATGGCGATGCTGCTATTTTACTACGAACGCATTCAGCCCGTTGCCGCCAATACTGATTTAGAGGGCCTTTTGAGCATGTTTGAACATGACAGAACCCACTATTCCAAGATGGTGGCTTCACTGATGCCGGTGCTCAATATGCTCACATCAAGTGAACTAGGCCCATTGCTATCACCGATTGCAAACGATGTGGATGACAGCCGGTTAATTACGGATTCTGGCCGTATTATAAACAATGCCCAAGTGGCCTATATCGGGTTGGATTCATTGACCGACGCCATGGTTGGCAGCGCCATTGGTTCGTTGCTTTTATCCGATCTCACCGCCGTGGCCGGTGACCGCTATAACTATGGTGTTGAAAATCGTCCCGTAAATATCTTCATCGATGAGGCGGCTGAAGTCGTCAACGATCCCTTCATTCAACTGCTCAACAAAGGCCGTGGCGCAAAAATGCGTTGTGTAATTGCTACACAGACCTTTGCTGACTTTGCAGCTCGTACAGGCAGTGAAGCTAAGGCTCGCCAGGTGTTAGGTAACATCAACAACCTGATAGCCCTTCGGGTGATGGACGCCGAAACGCAGCAGTACATTACCGACAATCTGCCTAAGACTCGGTTGCAGTACATTATGCAAACTCAAGGTATGTCGTCCAACTCGGACAGTCCAGCGTTGTTTACCGGCAATCATGGCGAGCGCTTGATGGAAGAAGAAGGCGATATGTTTCCACCGCAGTTATTAGGCCAGCTCCCCAACCTGGAATACATCGCCAAGCTTTCAGGAGGCCGCGTGATCAAAGGTCGCATTCCTATTTTAACCAGCTCAACACAGGCAGTATAAGGAGTCTGTATGCATCATTCTGTCTGTCTGAAAATGACAACACTTACCAGTAAAGAAATGATCGCTCAGTGGCAGCAACATAACCCCCAGTTTAAGGAAACCTTAAGACTACTTGAAACCGACTGGCCTCATGCTTTGGCCTCGGTGTATTGCTTGGCGGACTACTTAACGGATGCGTTCACGTTAGATGGCCATTCCATCTTTGATTTGTGTCTGTGTAATGGTTTGGGCAGTTATGAAGAAGTCAGTTGTGATGATGACAGTGTACGCCTTTGGCATTTCATTGAGGCACTGACCTGGACTGCCGTCAGTGCTTTAACGGGGATTCGCCTGCGTGATCCTGACCATTTTGAGTGGGCCGCCGTGGATGGTGTGTATTTCCACACCTGGATGCGTAATCGTCCAAATCGGATGGCGTATTTGGCAGAAGGACGCATCGAGGTGCGTTATGTCAGTGGTCATACGACGACAAAGCGGCTTCAACAAGTGATTAAAGCCCGGATTGTGACGCCAACCGTTGCAGCCATGCTGGCGCGAGTCGAAGAGGATATTTGGCATGAGCAAGCATAAGTCGGTTTGGCTGCTGTGTCTGGCGCTGATGCTAGAGATTATTGCCATTGGCGTGTTAGTGCCCGGTGATTGGACTGGTCGGGTCATTAGTAAAGAGAAGCAGATGATCCAAAACCAATTGGGCGCACAAACAAGCTATTGGATTGGTCAAACTAGCCATGGCTGGTATCAATCATGGGTTGTGGATACGCAGATGGAGCAATCTGTGCGTGATTTTCTAATCCCCACTGAAGAGCAGCGACTGCGCTCTAAAGGGATGGAGAACATGGGAGGTTTTTGGTTTGTCTGGGTAGAAGACCGCATTCAGGCATTTTTTGATGTGTTGTACCAAGTGTTCACTCGATTTGCTTTACTGATGGTCTGGTTGCCCTTTGCGCTTATTCTCATGTTACCGGCGCTGTGGGACGGCTTGATGACCTGGAAGATTAAGAAGACAACCTTTGATTTTTCGAGCCCTATCATTCACCGCTACAGCATGATTATCCTGGGCTCAGGCGTCATTTTGCTGTTTATGGGATTGTTCGCCCCGCTGGCTATTCCACCGGTGGTGCTACCGTCGCTGATCATCGGCTTGGCATTGATGGCAGGGTTGGCGTTAAGTCACTTGCAGAAGAAGATTTAGTTTACATTTCAACCTCGGGTTAACAAGTTCAAGGTAGGTTGACAAATTTAAGAATTAGCATATTATTGTCCATGGTATCTAATCCTATTGCTTTACTACCTGAGGTAACAAATTTGAACACACCGATGACACTAAACCCTAATTTTAAAGAAAGTCAGCTAATTGAAGTTGCTCAACTTTTAGCAGATGTTCGAGCAGAAGTTGTAGATTTACACAACAGAGATTTGGGTGACACCAACAAATCATTGGGCATAAGGTCCTACGAGTGTTGTTGTACACATTTAGTAAGAAAGTCACTTGAAGTTGATTGGCTTAAGATACTGACTCCGAAAGGGAGGTTTACGTTTAGTATCGCTGACGTTCCAGTTCGTTTCTGGAAAGGTCAGCCTGACAAACTCCCATCAGGGAAACTGATACGTTCCCACGAAGCTATGATGCAAATGGAGTTATTTTCAACACAAGATAGTCCGTCAGAGATCATTTGGTTTTTTGTTCTGAGCACTGATCAAACTAAATGTGTAGATCGCGCCTTTTTCGTTGGTTATAGCGATGTTGGTGAAATTGTAGTCAACTGGGAAGTACCAATGAATTCTAAGGTTACGTTAATAACAGATACTGATGAGAATGTTTCTCATGGTGTTGAACTTGAGTCGGCTGTTTCTAAAATCAAAATTAAGAAAAAGTCGAAAAATGCAGTAAATCATGAATAACGAATTTTTTGGTGAAAAACTAAGACTGGCGAGATTAATGGCCGGAATTACTCAGCAAGAACTTGGTGAGTTAGTTGCGGTCAGTCGTCAGTTTATACATCAGCTTGAAGCAGGTGTTAAACCACCTGCTGAAGACCTGCTTTTGGCATTGGCTGAAGTATTAAAAGTGAAAAGTGATTTCTTTTTTAAGAAACCACAAAATGATGTTAAGTATGAGCAATGCCACTTTCGCAAGCGCAAAACAACACCAGTTGGACTTGCAAATCGAGTATTGGCTCTCGGCACCATTTTTGAACTATTAGTTGAGATTATTGAAGATCATCTTGAGTTGCCTGTTGCCAATTTTATTGATTTTGAAGAATCAGATCTGAGTGCGGAGGCTATCGAAAGAGCAGCGGAGCAATGTCGTATCAACTGGGGTCTGGGTTTGGATGCACCAGTTACAAACATGGTAAGAGTACTGGAGAATAATGGCGCTGTAATCACTTGCTTTGATGGTGTTTCAGATAAAGTTGATGCGTTATCAATGAATCGAAAAAGACCCATCATAGTAAGAAATAATGCGAAGGAAAGCTGCTGTAGAATGCGCTTTGATTTGGCGCATGAATGTGGCCATTTGGTTTTGCATCAAGGTGTAGAAACTGGGTGTGTTAAAACAGAGAGAGAAGCTGATGCTTTTGCAAGTGCGTTTCTTTTTCCACGTAAGGCTTTTCTAAAAGAGTTTCCTCAATGTGTGGGACCTGTTCGAATCAGGTGGGAGAAAATCTTTGCATTGAAACTTAGATGGCGTGTTAGTGCGAGAGCAATAATTTATCGAGCTAATTATCTTGGGTTAATTTCGTCGCAACAGTACAGAACTGCAAATGTTTATTTGAATAAATCGGGTCAATCGAAAACAGAAGACTTAGATGATCAAATACCAATGGAACAGCCAGAGCTTTTATCAGCTGCAATAGATCAGCTTAACGAGCATTTGGGTATTTCGATTTTTGATATTGCAAACGATTTAGGTGTTTCAGAGCAGATAGTTGCTCAGTTAACCAGTTACGATTTGACTAAGCAAATCAATAAGTCAAATGTCAGAAATATCAATTTCTAAGACAACCACCTCCCTAAAACAGATGAACTAGCGCTCGATAGTTCAAAACCTTCAAGAATTCGATATCTACCTGACCACAGCCCTGAGTCTTTTCGGGGCATTCTTCACTTCTCAATTCAAACAACGAGGAGTGACTATGGAACCTGTAAATATCCCATCCTATATCGATGACCCGCCGCACTTCCTGCTTTGGAGTGCCGATGAGATGGCTCCCATTCTGTTGGGGCTAGTGATCGGAATTTTTACCGGTAATGCCTTGGTTTTATGTCTGTTGGGGTTGGTGACAACCAAGCTCTATCGGCGTTTTCGTGATGGTCGCCCAGATGGTTTTATTCTTCACGCCATCTACTGGGCCGGACTGTTGCCAACCAAAGCCAAGACGATTCCTAACCCATTTATCAGGAGCTATCTGCCGTGAAGTTCGACGTGTTTTTAAAATCATGGCAAGGCACGCAATTAGAGAACCGATGGCAACGGTTTCTGATTGCAGTGCTGGTGCTATCTAACTTGCTGCTTGCGGTTGCGGCATTTTCTCGCAATACCGTAGTGGCCATTCAACCACCAACCTTGTCTGAAACGGCTGAAGTGTCACGAAACCAAGCCACTCAACCTTACCTGGAGTCCTGGGGGCTCTACCTGGCTGAGCTTATGGGCAACGTGACGCCGGGTAATGTGTCTTTCATCCGGGTTGCCATTGAGCCGCTACTTTCTCCAGCGGTGTACCAGCAAGTGGTCGATGCACTGGAGATTCAGGCAAGACAAATCCGCGAAGACCGAGTCACGCTCAAATTCCAACCCAGACAAGTGGAGTATGAGTATGAAACCGGCCATGTCTTTGTGACCGGTTATTCCTTGGTCTTTGGACCATCTGGAGATGAGCAGCGCCAAACTCGCACCTATGAGTTTGATATCGATATTGAGCAATACCGTCCAAAACTTAGCTGGATGGATACGTATGAGGGGCAAGCTAGAACGAAGCGAGTTCGTGAAAAGTTGACCCAAGAGCAAAACCGGAGGGTGAATGATGCGAACCAAAATTAGTCGATGGATGACACCAAGCTTAATTGCAATTAGCTTGAGTGGCGTTCTGTTATCACAAGCGTCGTATGCAGACGTGGAATTGCCGATTGTGCCAGCCAGTGTGATGAAGCAGTCTGCTACTGCAAATCCACCGGTTCAAAGCAATTCGGTTGCAGCGGATACGCCAACAACGCTACTGATGACACCGGGGGTTAATGAACTGCTCCCTGTAGCACTTGGTCATCTGAATCGAATTGTGACGCCGTTTGAATCGCCTCAGGTGAGAACAACCAGTGATGCTCAGACGCAAATCAAGGGGAATGTTGTATATGTAGCCACGGACAAAGAATCACCGGTTTCACTTTACATCACTCCGCCTGGTCAGGAAGCGCCCGCATTATCTGTCACCTTAGTGCCTCGTCGTATTCCACCGCGTGAAATTACCTTAGCTATTGATGGTCAGCAGTGGCCTATTAAGGGCGTCGTGAACCGCAAAGCCGCCACTTGGGAAACAGCTCAGCCATACGTTGATAACCTACGAGACTTACTCAGACGCCTTGCATTAAATGAGTTGCCACAAGGCTATGACATCCGTTTGGCTGTCCAAACTGACATAAGCCCTAAATGTTTTCAGCCAGGCTTAAAGTTTGGTTTTAAGCAGGGGCAAATTGTGACGGGACATTACTTCACCGTCTATGTAGGACTGGTTGAAAGCTTTGCCGATGAGCCGATAGAAGCCAGTGAAATAGCCTGTCATGCACCAGATATAGTGGCAAGCGCTTACTGGCCTCGCAATATCTTGTTACCGGGTGAAAAGACTGAGTTGTATGTGGTTGTTCGCAATCATCGTGAAGAAGCGGTAGAAAGTCAGCGACCTTCGCTTCTTGTGGGAGGTGAATAACGATGAAAGCACAATGGGAACAAATGAGCCCGAACATGAAGCGTGGCCTATCGGTTGCTGGTATTGCTGGTGGTCTCATTCTTATAGTGATGGTGTTTTCACCTAATCCTGATGATGGCGCGAGCAGTCGGAACCGACAGGAAACGATCCGGCACATTCTTACGGATACCAATACTCGTGATGTTGGGGTCGATAGTTTGGCTGCAAACGTAAAACTACTCAGTGAGCGCAACGAGCAGTTACGCCGTGAAGTTGAACGCTTGCGTCGTGACGTCGATTCAGGACGGCTAAGCCCAGGTTCGCCTTCAATACCAAGTGAGGTTAATGCGGAGTTGGCTCGCCTTCGAGCGGAGCTTGATGATGTTCGCGCTGGAGGTGATTCAGTAGCTGAAGGCACAAATAGCCGTTTTGAAGTACCTTTATCTGCCATGGAATTGCCTAAAGAAGAAAAGCCACTGCCGTCTAACCCAGACGACTATTTTGCCAATGCGCCGCTGCCAGATCCGCTCTATCAGCAGCCAGTCAATGGTCAAGGTACACGAGCACGAGATGTTCCATTGCCGCCAATCACGATTCGTATGATTGAGCCTGAAGTGGTTGCTGAACCAGAGGTTGTTGTGCAAGAAGCGCCTCCTTTGTATCTACCGGCGGGCAGCATCATCTCGGGTACTTTGATCACGGGTTTGGATGCACCTACTCACGAGTCTGCAAGACGTGAACCTTTTCCTGCATTGCTGAGGATTCAAAAGGAAGCCATTTTACCCAACCGATTTAGAGCGGATATCAAAGAGTGTTTCTTGATCGCCGCAGGTTACGGTGATTTGAGCTCTGAGCGTGCTTATTTGCGAGGCGAGACCATTTCGTGTGTGAGAGAAGATGGTGGCGTCATTGAAACGCGACTGGATTCTTATGCTGTGGGTGAAGACGGCAAAGCCGGTATTCGTGGCCGATTAGTATCGAAACAAGGCCAACTGGTGGCCAAATCAATGATGGCCGGATTCCTTCAGGGCTTGGCAGGCGCATTTGATGTGAATCCTGTACCAACGATTCAGACGGGTAATGCCGGTGATACTCAGTTGTACCAGCAAGTCATGAGCCAAGAAGCATTACAAGGTGCTGCGATTAAAGGCACTGGTAAAGCATTGGATCGAGTGGCCAAGTTCTATTTGGACATGGCAGAAAATATGTTCCCAGTCATAGAGGTAGACGCTGCAAGGAAAATTGAAGTCATAGTCACTCGTGGGGCCTCGTTGTCGTTGGCCACTTCGCAAGGGAGAGGTGCAAGAAGATGAAAAAATCCTGCATGTTGCTAACCGATCGAAGTCCGTTTCAGACAATAAGATGTGTATCCAGAGGAGAGTTAACCATGACGACATCAATGCAGAACAACCCAAAGCACCAGTCAAAACAGTGGTCTAAAGCTGGATTACTTTTATTGGCAGTCGGCTCAACCTTATTGTCTGGCTGTAGTTCATTGGGTCTTGGGAGTAGTGAATATGGATGCCCAGGTATGCCTGACGGTGTGCGCTGTTTATCCGTTCGTGAAGTCTATGAGCTTACCAGTAATGGCGCTGCACCCAAGACGATTGATGCTGTGGCGACTCGAATTGGTTCTCCCTCTGGGTATTCACAATCTGATTTAGAGACAGGACTGCTGAGCCATCCTGCATTACCTGAGGCGCAGCAATCTGCACCTCTTCGCATTCCTTCAAGGGTAATGCGGATTTGGATTGCGCCTTGGGAGGATGACCGTGGGGATCTGAATTTATCCAGCTACGTGTTTACCGAAATTGAACCGCGCCGGTGGGATATTGGGGTGTCAGCACCTCGAACGGTTTCGCCAGTGCTACGTCCACTTCAGACTCAAAGCGATTCTGCCTCAGCGGGAGCTGATGGTAAGCGCGATAACTTGAGTATCTACGGAGAAACTAACGAATGACAAATGCAGTTCGCACCATTCAAACTCAGCGCCTAATGACCATTGGTGCGCTTGGTTTAATGGCGTTAATGATTTCGGAGCCCTCATTTGCGGGCACCGGTGGTGATGCTTTCACCGATGTGTGGGATACCCTAAAAGATTGGACCCAAGGTACTTTGGGACGGATCGTAGCGGGAGCCATGGTTCTGGTGGGTATTGTGGGCGGTATCGCTCGCCAAAGCTTGATGGCTTTCGCTCTGGGCATTGGTGGCGGTATGGGTCTCTACAATACGCCAACCGTCGTTGAAAGTGTTATGTCTGCAACTTTACCTGTCGTTGCCAGCACTCAAGAAGTTATTGGCACAACAGTTCCAGCAATCAGCGCCGTTTTACTGGGCACCTGAATGTGAGCCATAGTAGGCAGTTCACTTAAGGCAATCAAACTTAGGTCTACACAACATCGGGTTATTGGTGATGTTGTGTAGACTTTTTCATTTCAACAACGCCACATTAGCGAGCTTGGTTTACAGTATTTGCCATATTAACACCTAAAGTATTAAAATTCCTATCGTAATAAACTAAATGGTTTATACTGTTCGTGATATTCACACTTGGGGTGTTAAAATGTCATCTAAGATAAACTGGCTTGTTGCTCATACTTCTCCTGGTGCGCTAGTACTTCAGCAATGGCTGACTGAAAACGGTGTGAGCTACTCGTTGGCTCAAAAGTACGCGCAGAACGGTTGGCTAAAGAAGCTTAGTTCTGGTGTGTACTATCGTCCAAATGCGCAGGGCGATATAAAGCCAACTTGGGTTGATGCCATTCAAGCATTGGATGTGCAATTGGGCGTTTCAGTTCATTTGGCTGGATTGAGCAGCTTAACTCACCAGGGACTGAGTCACTATTTACAGCTGAACAAAGAGCAAGTTTGGATTTGCGTTAAAAACAAGTCGTCCTTACCGAAATGGTTTCGTGAATTCCCTTATCAGAATTGGTTTTACTGTGGAAACCATAAGCTTGAAGTGAATCCCGAGAAAGATTTGAAAAGGATCACGGTTAAAGAGAAAGAACTCACTGTCAGCTGTGCAGAACTTGCTGCCTATGAAGTGGTAGATGCGATTGGAAAGCTGATTTCATTTGAGCATGTCGCAGAATTATTTCAGGGTTTAGTCAATCTTAGCCCTAGAAAAGTACAAGATATTCTTGAACGAAGCAGCTCTGTTCAGGCAAACCGAATATTTCTATTTCTGGGTCGATACTACGATCACCAGTGGGTCAATCGCATAGATGAAACAAGAATTAAATTGGGGGCAGGAAAGCGGCAGGTTGTCGAAAAAGGACGTTTTGATGAGCGATATCAAATCACAGTGCCAGAGATATTAAGCGTCAAAAAAGGTGAACAACATAATGGATAAAGATAGCCCATATTACAAACAGGTTTCTTTGCTCATAAGAATGCTGCCTGTGGTAGCAACAGAGACGGTTTTTGCACTTAAAGGTGGCACCGCCATTAATTTATTTGTGAGAGATTTTCCTCGGTTATCTGTAGATATTGATCTTGCTTATCTTCCACTTGAACCAAGAGATGAGGCTTTGATTAATGTCAGGGCTGCATTGCAACGGATTACAGACAGAATCAATACTCAACCAGATATCCGAGCGGCATTTCAGGATAATAAAGCTGATGAACTGAGAATAGTTGTATCAAGTCCGGTTGCGACGATCAAAATTGAAGTGTCGCCCGTCGCCAGAGGTACATTGCATAGTGCAGAAATAATGCCAGTTCAAGAGTCTGTTGAAGACGAGTTTGGTTATGCTGAGATTCAGGTAGTCAGTCTTCCCGATCTGTATGGTGGGAAATTGTGTGCTGCAATGGATCGCCAACATCCTCGCGACTTATTTGATGTGCGTATGTTACTTGGTAGTGAAGGGATTTCGAGAGAGATTTTGGTGGGTTTTTTAACCTATACATTAAGTCACCCTCGGCCTATTAATGAAGTCATGTCGCCAAACTGGCAGCCTCTGAATGAGAAATTTCAGGCAGAATTTGACGGAATGACTTTTGAAAAAGTTGAATGCGAAGACTTAGCCTCTGTTAGGCCCATGATGTTAATTGAACTGCAAAAACATTTCACAGAAAGGGATCATGCTTTCCTTATGTCATTCAAAAGAGGGCAACCTGACTGGGCATTGTTTGACTATCCTAATGCAGCAGACTTGCCAGCGATTCGTTGGAAGTTGCAGAACATTAACAAATTGGCAAAGAATCAAGCAAAACATCAAGAGCAATTAGATAAATTGAAGCAAGTGCTTGATGATTGGCTTGTTAACGCAAACGCCGAGTAATTCGTTTATAACAAACCTAAACGAGCTATAAGCCCCCTAGTTAGATTGCGATTTCTTCAATCTATCTAACCGAGTCCACATAGGACAACTGCATAGACTGGAGCCTCGATTTACATTAACGAGGACTCCTCATGCGAAAACTATCTCCAATTATTCTGGCGCTTGCGCTGTCTCCTTTGGTTCAAGCTGAACCTGTGTCTGAAGTGTCGCCCGTTGGCAAAATTGACGGCATGGTTTCTTTGCCGGTCACCGGTATGAAAGCGGTCGAAAGCAATGGCCGTATTGTTTTCATGTCAGACAGTGGCCGGTTCGTCATTGATGGCACGCTCTATGATGCCTGGTCGAAAAAGCCGCTTACCAGCCTTGAAGAAATTCGTGAAGCGGGGAACACGCTGGACTTAAGTCGTCTTGGCTTAAAAATGGATGATTTGAATCCACTGACGCTGGGTGAAGGCAAAAAGAAAGTGGTGGTCTTTGTTGATCCACGATGCCCGCATTGCCATGAGCTTTTGAAACAAGCCTTACCGTTAACCAAAGAATACACCTTCCAAATTCTCCCTGTGCCAGTGCTTGGTCCTGATTCAGAGCGTCAGGTTCGCCAGCTTGGCTGTGCGCGTGACAAGAAAGCGGCCACCGATGCATTGCTCAGTGGCCGGATTGGTAACCTAGAACAGGATGATGCCTGCGACCTAGAACCAATGCAGCGTACCTTGGTTACAGCTCAAATCCTGGGCATTCAAGGTGTGCCTTTCATCGTCGCCAATGATGGTCGCATCAGCCGAGGCCGTCCTTATGACCTTTCTGCTTGGTTGGAGGGGCGGTAATGAAAGCCTCTCTGTATTCAGGGCAACGCGCTTCAGAGCTGTTGCCAGTATTGGCCTATTCAGACGATGAGCAACTGTTTTTCATGGAAGACCAGAGTGTTGGCTTTGGTTTTCTATGTGACCCATTGCCGGGTGGTGATGAGTCTGTTGCAGACAGGGTTAATGTTCTACTCAACAACGACTGGCCAAAAGACACTTTGCTGCAATTTGGCCTGTACGCCTCGCCTGATATTCAAACCGACCTTCAGCGCATGATGGGCTTACGGCATCGTCAATCCGATCCATTGCTTAGGGCGTCGATACGCAAACGTGCGGATTTCCTCGATGGGGGCACGGTTCAACCGATAGAAGAATCGACCCAGACTCAGGTACGCAACTTTCAACTGATCGTCACCTGCAAATTGCCTTTGGAAAGTCCTATACCGACGGAGCGTGAGTTGAGTCGAGCATCCGCGCTTCGGGCTTCTTTCTCGCAGGCGTTGGCAACGGTTGGTTTTCGCGTCACTGAGATGACTGACCGAAATTGGCTCGCGGCATTAAGTGCGCAACTTAATTGGGGAAAAGATGCTTCTTGGCGTAATCCATCTCCAATCCGCAGTGAGGCAGATAAACCACTTCGAGAGCAAGTGTTGGATTATGACCGATCTATCAAGGTGGATAGCCAAGGTCTGATGCTGGGTGATTACCGAGTTAAAACCTTATCGTTTAAGCGCTTGCCTGAGCGGATCTGGTTTGGTCATGCCGCAAGTTTTGCGGGCGATATGATGACGGGTAGTCGCGGTTTACGCGGAAGCTTTTTGCTGAATGTCACCATTCACTTTCCTTCAGCTGAGGCCATGCGATCTCGTTTAGAGACGAAGCGTCAATGGGCGGTCAATCAGGCCTATGGCCCGATGCTCAAGTTTGTGCCGGTGCTTGCAGCCAAGAAAAAGGGATTTGATGTTCTTTTTGAAGCCTTGCAAGAAGGTGATCGTCCTATTCGGGCAAATATGACCTTAACGCTGTTTTCACCAACGGAAGAGGCGTCCATCAGCTCTGTTTCAAATGCTCGAACTTACTTCAAAGAACTCGGATTTGAGC
>DRHY01000192.1 GCA_011052985.1 Methylophaga thalassica | reverse complement strand
CAATTCAGGTGTCAATCCTTGCCGGCCAAATCCGCGCCCCTGTAAACTATTGGCAAAACTTTCAAATAGCGGTGCTACACCAGCTACGGTCCCACCCCACATTTTAAGTGTTTGTGTGGATTTTACAATTGAGTCAGCAACTTTTTCAAATCCCAAACCAGAAGCATCTGCCGCAAGAGCAATCGAACCAAGTGCTTTTGCAGCGTCTTCAGTACTGGCACCTAATTCAGTATACATTGCTGCCATATGTTTGGCAATTTCTGCAGAATCTGTACCAGTTGCAGCGGCCACAGCTATTGCAACATTGGTAGCACTCAATTTAACTTTTAGATTGTCCGACGCTTCTTTCAAACTATCAAGACTTCTTACTTGCTCGCCAGTTTGAAATGCATCCTTGAATGCCTTTTGAACACTTTGAAGTTCTTCTTTAGTGGCATATAGTAACAATGTACTGCCGACAAAGCTTTTACGAAATTCATCGGCGTCTTTTTCAGCAGTTTCAAAAGACAGCCCAAACGCCAAACCAGCCTGCATTGCAGTTTTATTAAATGCCATAAGCTCTTTTTGTAGTGTCAGCATTCCGCCAGTTCCAGCATCCACAACTTCCATAAGCCCTTTTTTCATCTTAACTGTGGCAAGAACAGAGCCAGAACCAAGTAAATCATTAAATGCGCCAGATTGTTTAGTAAGACTTTGGAATGCATTAGCTGCGGCAACTTTTATAGAACCCCATATGCTTTCTGCTTTAGTAGCAAAACCAGTGAGACCACTACTATCTATTTTTTTACCACTAGCTTTAGCAAGATCTTCAATTTTTCCTTTGGTTTTGTCAGCTATAGAGAGAACACCTTTGAGATTTTGTGTGGTAGATTCTATCAAAGCAACTCCTGGGTATTTTTGCGACATAGTCTGTAGCATTGATAATGAATCATCAAGTTTCTGATTAACAAGACTGAATTTTTCTATTGTTTGATCATATTGGGACAATGCCGACTCATATTGAGTTGGATCTCTAATAGTATCATCGCCTGCATCTGCCATTTATCACTCCAAATCGGAATTTAACCAATGCTTATAATCTCGCCCCTTCGTACCAACTATACCTGACTTGGTATTTTCAAAAGCTTCGGTTGCTTTATAATTTGTTATAGCGGTTGATGGATTAACTGATTCTATTTTACCACCTTTCTTTCTTTTTGCAGTAAAAGCACGACCAAAGAATCGTTCCAAGCCCGCTGTGAATTGATCATCAGAAACCTCAACAGCTTTCTCTCGTGATTCTCTGATCTTTCTAACAGCCTCTGGTTCAATAAAACTTGCCTGATATTCAACCATATCTCTACGCTGTATGTACTCTTCTTCGCGGTCTTTCATAAAATGATGAAAATACCACAACCACTGAGCAGTATTCAGCTCTTCAAACATTTTGTGGTCTGCGGGCACTCCCCACACTTTACAAAGACGCCAGCGGAGCCTGTGCCAAGGCTCCTCAATTAATTTTTTATCGTCTCGCCATACACAACATCATCAGCTTCTTTAACTAATTTTTCATATTCAGCATGCAATCTTTCAACCAAAGATAATTGTAAATTATCGATAATCGTCATACGTTTATGAAAATCACTTTCGAAGTCACCAACAAGCTCTGTTTCATCTAAAGATGCGCCATCAATCTTGCGTAAAGCATATGCTAAAGTCAACACCCTAATGGTAAACAAGTCAGCTGCCTCACCAAAGTTCATTAACTCAGCAACAATAGCATTATTCTCTTTATGTGATAGTGTACTGATTTCAAATTTATGACCGACAAGATCTATTTCTTTACTATGTCGTCCCATGAAAATTAATTTTTCCAAAGCTTTTTGTATGTCAGGCTCTGGTTTTTTAGGCGGCAACGGAAATTCAATTCCAGCGGACTTTTCTTCAACCGGGGTACCTTCAAATTCAGCAATGCGCTCGTCAAGTACCGTATCTGTCGCTTCTTTAGCATCAGACTTATCATTTACTACATATGTATCAGCCTTCGGCTGATTAGAATTCTGGACGTCCCGTCCCCTTTTCATCTCAGGATGGGTAATCTTAGCCATGTCTTCCTCCTATGTTAATTTGTGGAAAATAAGCAAACGGTGGGAGCTTACTAATTGATATACGAGAACACTGTTGGGCGCTCTCGTATAATTATATCTTCTATTATGAGCCAAAAACTGATTTAACAAGACCAGACGCATCCATCGAGCCTCTACGATGACCCCAGTTAACTGCGGGCTCAATACTTGCCCCATCAGTCTGTGGTTCAACGCCTCTCAAACCACCAGCGTTTGGAATTGAATTATTGCCGGCCTCTGTTGGGAAAGAAATAAATGCTGTCTCACACCAAATTGATGCAGTCTCTGTAATGATGTAGTTATCTGCAGCGTATGGTGTATCATATCTCGTAAACCAACAATTTCTGTATGTCATTGCAACATGTCCAGTGCCGTCAACATCAGCATCAGGATCAGTAGCACTAAAATCAATTACCAATATATCAAATGGAAGACGTTGTGCATTAATAAACCTGAAGCCCCTCTTAAATGCTTCT
>DRHY01000191.1 GCA_011052985.1 Methylophaga thalassica | reverse complement strand
CATTCAACTGTTTGTGGTTACTTAGTGGCTGAGCTGAATTGATAGCATCTTCTGCTTCAAGGTGAAGGCCATGCAAGTAGGGGAGGACACCTAACACAGGAATCCCCGTTTCTTGTTCAAGCCAGTCCAGTCCAGACTGCAATAACCCAATATCACCGCGAAAGCGATTAATTACAAAGCCTTTTACACGTGCTTTTTCACTGGCTGATAACAGAGCCAGTGTGCCCACTAAGTGGGCAAAAACACCACCACGGTCAATGTCAGCAATTAAAATCACTGGGCAGTCAACGGCTTCAGCAAAGCCCATATTGGCGATGTCACGATCACGTAGATTGATTTCGGCGGGTGACCCCGCACCCTCAACAATAACCAGATCATATTGCTCAGATAAGCGTTGATGAGACACTAAGACCGCTTGCATCGCCGTCGTTTTATAGTCGTGGTAAAAGCGGGCTTCCATATTGGCGATGGCTTTACCATGAATAATCACTTGTGCACCTGAATCACTATTTGGTTTAAGTAAAACCGGATTCATATCGATATGAGGAGCTAAGTGACAGGCTTTTGCCTGAACTGCTTGAGCACGGCCTATCTCGCCACCTTCGGCCGTCACCGCACTGTTTAGTGCCATATTTTGTGGTTTAAAGGGGGCAACTGAATAGTCTTGTCGAACTAACCAACGACATAATGCCGTCACCAGCGTACTTTTCCCTGCATCTGACGTTGTACCCTGAACCATTAAGGTTTTTTGTTTGATATCTGACTTCTTATTAGACATACATCACTCCCGACACGACGGTAATGACCAGCACCCACAAAAAGACACTGTCAGTAACGAGATCTAGTGCACGAGGGATATCTGCAGCTTGTGCTTCACCATTTAGACCGAGAATAGGTCTATGGTGCCAAACGCCATGATAACGAGCTAATCCGCCTAGCTCGATATCTAAAGCGCCTGCACCTGCTGCCATAACAGGGCCAGCGTTTGGGCTATCCCAAGTCGGAGCCTGATTACGCCAGCAAGATAATGCCCGACGTGTTTTCCCCATGATGGCATAACTTAATGCGGTTAACCGCGCAGGGATAAAATTCAATAGATCATCGATTCTTGCGGCGACACGACCGAAATAAAGATAGCGGTCGTTTTTATAGCCCCAAGTCGCATCAAGTGTATTACTCAAACGATACAAAACGACACCAGGAACACCAGCGACAATAAACCAGAACAGTGCGGCAAAAATAGCATCACTACCATTTTCTAAAATGGATTCGATAGTCGCTTTTGGAACGTGAATCGCTTCACGATCACGGCTCACAATATAGCTTGTATAAAGTTTTGCTTTATCTTCATCATCTTTCACTAAAGCGTTGATAATGGGCGTGACATGGTCATATAAACTCTTGTGACCAATACAAAGGTACAAAATAAATACACTGATGATGTCACCGACGAACGGAATGTTAGTAAGAAAAAAACTGGCAAATGTAAGTGGTATCACTGCGACAATCCAAGCGAATAATCCGTACATTAGCAGGCTATTATGATGCTTATTATTAGGGTAAAAATACGCTTCGACACGTTGAGAAAACCGACCAAACCCGACTAATGGATGCCAACGTTTAGGCTCACCCAATATCCAGTCTAAAAATAGGGCTATCAATATAATTAAGAGGGTCATAAGTTAGACGGTGAGTCCCATTGATTCTCAAACATGACTGTTTCAAGCGCTTCAGCCTGACGCCAATTTTCCATTTGCAGCATGGGTTCTGGGTAAAAAGCATCAACATGACCCAAGCACAAAATGGCAATGGGAGAGGCGTCGTCAGGTAAGTGAAGAAGTGAGCCCAGCTCTTTTGGATCAAAAATGGATACCCATCCCATGCCTAGGCCTTCTACCCGTGCGGCAAGCCACATATTCTGGATAGCACACGATACCGAAGCTAAATCCATTTCAGGCATCGTTCTGCGACCAAAGATGTGTTGTTCTCGCTTATCCGCCAAGCACATGATAAAAATTTCAGCACAATCATTAATACCTTCCACTTTAAGGCGCATAAACTCGTCTTCTCTTTCATTCATGGCCTTAGCTGTAGCAATACGTTCTTGCTCGACTAATGTGTGTATTTCGTTCCTAAGCGAACGATTTGTAATACGAATAATTCGCCAAGGCTGCATTAATCCAACACTGGGGGCTTGATGAGCAGCATTGAGTAGTCGTTTAAGCTGATCGTCACGTATTGGCTCTGATCTGAAATGACGCATATCGCGGCGTTCGGCTATAGCTCGATAGACAGCATCGCGCTCTTGTTGGGTGAATGGCGCGGCATTTTCAGTCATGGTCTAAACCAGTTAGCAATAAGGGTAGGATTCGATGGGAAATAGAAGTGAATGTAGCTGGCGGTCAGACGCTTCTGTTGATAAAGCGCTTCACTAACGGTTTTGCCGTTTGGGCAGAGCCCGAAGGTGGATGCTATAGCGTCAGTTTCTAATAGAGAATGATGGTAAGTATGACCGCGAACTGACAGGTTGTTACTCGTCACTTCTTGTAACCCCAAAGCTGTCAGTCGCTTTTGAAGGACGGCTTTAGCGGGTAGAAGACCAAGCATATCGGCTTTAGTACCTGCCTTGTCTGTTAATGACTCACATAGATACAACATGCCACCACACTCGGCGAGTATCGGTTTGTCAGCGTGATAATGGGTGGTTATTGAATGTTTCAGTGACGTATTGGTAGACAAGGCATCCAAATAAAGTTCTGGATAGCCACCGGGAAGATACAAGCTATCAATCTCAGGTAATGTGGTGTCAGTCAGTGGGGAAAAGAACACCAATTGTGCCCCCAACTGTTCTAAACAATCGAGATTAGCCTTATAGAGAAAAGCAAAAGCAGCATCTTTAGCCACACCAATTTTCACCCCATCAAGTAATGTGGGCGTCGGGGCTATATCAGGTTTATCAAAACGAATTATTGGCAAGTGTGCTTGATGATTAAACCAAAGATCATTCAGGCCTAGCTGAAGTCGCTGAGCTAAATCATCAATCTCATCGGCCTGCACCAAGCCTAAATAGCGACTGGGTAATATGTCGGCTGATTGACGCTTTAATGTGGCAAGACAGGGGAGGTGTGATGGCAATGCTTCAGTGACCATTTCTTTATGGCGATCACTACCTAATCTATTAGCCACAACAGCAGCAACACTGACATCTTCTCTATATTGGTCTAAGCCAACGGCAATGGCGGCAAAGGTTTGTGCCATTGCACTGGCATCAATAACGGCCAAGATGGGGATGCCAAAATGGGCGGCTAAGTCAGCAGTGGAAGGGTTGCCATCAAACAATCCCATCACACCTTCTATAAGAATAATATCGGCTTCTTTAGCCGCCTCAAATAGTAACTGCTGAGAATGGGGAAGGCCAACCATCCACAAATCTAACTGATAGACAGGATTTGCAGATGCATATTCTAAGACCATGGGGTCCAGAAAGTCTGGCCCCACTTTAAATATACGAACTTTTTTGTTTTGCTGACGATAGTATGTTGCCAACAAGGCCGTAACCGTAGTTTTACCCTGGCCCGATGCCGGTGCAGCAATGACTAACGCAGCGCATGAATGCGACTGCATATTGAATGAATCAGTGTTGTTGATTGGCTCGTTGAGACAGTTGTGCCGCTCTAAACACAATATGAGCAATCATCGCTAACACCAAATAAAATGCCATTACAGAGAGATGACTTGTAAATGAGTTTACAAAGCGCTGCGAGTATTCAGCAATCGTTGGATCAATATAGTTACCAGAGAAGAAATAGTAACCACCGCCACTAAATACAGCGGATGTTGCTGTGCCAACAACGACACTCGCGATAAGCGGTAACAAGGTTTGTAATTTGAATTGATAGTGTGAAGCATACCAGCGACCCGCTAGCCAGAGACTGCCGTATGCCGGAACCAAAAATCCGTAGGCTGGCGATAAGCAAGCACTATTGGTTACACCGCCCCAGAGCACAGCACTGACATCAAGTGCTGCAGCCAGAATTAAAAATATGGGCATCCAAGCCGCTGAGCTAAGATAAAGACCGAGTAAAAAGAAGATAGCCCAAGAGGCGCTCGGTAATGCATCAACAGAGGCAAAATGATGGCCGCGAGTGACGATCATTAACACAGCTAAAACAGCAGCAATGATGAATTGCTGTGAACGAGATAAGGTCATTTTGTGATTCTCCTGTGTGCCCACCCGCACACAATATGGTTTGATTTGCCAATGCTGGCGGTGAATGGTCAGGCCGGTCTCCGGACTCATGAGTGTTGCTATGCAGACGCCTTCCCGTAGTACTTAAATTACAGTGGCCGTTGCCTGCTTGTCTCACTTACCGTTGCGGGGGCAGTGTTGGCATTATCTATCGATGCACCAACTTCCCGTTTCATCGCTTATGCGACACCTGAAACTGCCGATAGAATAAGGATGAATGGCTGATTATGTCAATTTGATAATCATCAACTGCGATTAACACGGCTTTCCGTTTGAACTTTGGTTTGACTGAATGTGACAATATCATTACTATGCGCGACTCTTCAGGTGCTCTGCTCAAGCAGAGTTAAACGGGAAGTTGGTGAATATTCCAACACTGCCCCCGCAACGGTGAACGTTGAAAAGTAGACCATCATGCCACTGCGAGTAATCGTGGGAAGGCGGTTTACGAGGCTAAGGCCACAGCGTAAGTCCGGATACCGGCCTGAGGTTTCGTCACAATCAAACTGATTGTGTAACTTTTAACCCTGGATCGCGGGTGAGCGTATCCTCAGGAGACAATATGACCTTGTTTTCAAAGGCTTTGCCTTTGCGTGCTTGCACGCGTCTTTCAGCTGTAACGCTGATTTCTTCCTTAATTTCTGTGCCTGCTTTTGCTAGTGATACCCTTGATGGGATTACTGTTACAGCCAATCGTATGCCAACCGAAAATGCATTAGCACCAACCACAGTGATTACACGAGCTGATATTGAAAAGCTTCAAATTCAAGATCTCGCCTCATTACTGTCACGTTTTCCAGGCATTGATATGACTCAGAACGGTGGCTTGGGTAAGGCAAGTGGTGTTTCTATTCGGGGAACAAACTCCGATCATGTTCTTATTTTAGTTGATGGTGTCAAATGGTATTCCGCCACATCTGGCTCGTCAGCCTTGCAAGATTTTCCTGTCAGCCAAATTGATCGAATTGAGGTTGTTAGAGGCCCAAGAGCTGGACTTTATGGTTCAGAAGCTATCGGTGGTGTGATTCAAATATTCACCAAGAGCGGATCAGTAAATAAACCAACACCTTATTTTAGTGTTTCTGCTGGTACAAAAAATACACTCCGAAGCAGTGCTGGAGTAAGTGGTGGTAACGACACTACAAAATATAATCTTGGCTATAGCTACGACACGACCAATGGCATTAATGCGCAAAAAGATAAAAACCCAGATCATGACGGCTATCGTAATCAAAGTGTATCGTTAAAAGTTAATCAACAATGGATGGAAAGCTGGTCAACAGATCTTAATTTGCTTCGTGCAAATGCCCGGAATCATTACGATGGCTATAGCGTAAATAAAAATTACGTTACAGATAGTGTGCAACAAATTCTGGGACTAAATAACAATATTTCAGTGAACGAAACATGGTCTATGAGTTTTGACCTATCTGAGTCGCGTGATCGTTCGCAAAATTATGCCGATGACAAGATAACAACCAATTACAATACTCGACACCGTTATGCTGGGTGGATAAATCACCTTCAGTTGAATGATCAACACCGGGTCAATATTGGTCTTGAGTATGAGAACGACAAGATTGATAGCTCCGATACCTACGTTGAAGATTCTCGAGACAATAAAGCTATTTTTGTTAGTTGGGAAGCTGAAGTCGATAAAAATAGTTGGCTTTTGAGTGCCCGGCATGATGACAATGAATCATTCGGTCATGAAACGACAGGAACGGCTGATTATGGTTATCAATTGAGTGATGATTTAAGGTTGACTGCCAATGCTGGCACTGGCTTTAAGACGCCCACATTTAATGATCTTTATTATCCTCTAGACGGTTCTGGGTACGAAGGTAATCCAGATCTGAAACCAGAAAAATCGACCTCATATGGTTTCGGTGTGGAAGGCACGCCAAGCTGGGGACGCTGGGCAGTCAATACCTATAAAAATAAGATTAGAAATTTGATCGTTTGGGATAAATCGCCTTCTAATGTTGATGTGGCCAAGATCAAAGGTATTGAGTTTGAAGTCACAACGACCTTAGCAAACTGGCAAGTATCTGCAGACGCTTCATTTTTACAACCAGAAGATGACAAGACAGGAAATGTTCTGCCTAGAAGAGCTAAACGTTTAGCTAATCTTCACCTAGATCGTAATTGGGGTGATTGGTCTACTGGTGCAAGTTGGAAGTTGAGAGGAAATAGCTATGATGATGCTGACAATGATGAACGTCTGGGTGGCTACGGTTTATTAGATTTGCGTGTTGCCTATAAAGTCGATCCCGACTGGACAGTCAGGTTAACGGGTCAAAATATGTTAAACAAAGACTATGAAACCGTTGAAGACTATTACAGCTTAGGTCGAACCGTAATGCTTTCATTAAGTTATCAACCGTAAAAGTACTCTTTTCTCAATTTAAATACCCGAACATGTTTCGGGTATTTTTTTGTCATAAGATTATCAATTCAACTGGTCAGCAGGCCTGTAAACTTATAGAATTACGGGATCTTTTTTACGTTGAAATCCCATGACAGATAAATACGACAACAAAGGCTTTGCGACTAAAGCTGTCCGTGTTGGCCACAGAAGAACGGCTGAATCAGAACAATCTGAGCCTATCTTTCCAACATCAAGTTTTGTGTTTGATAGCGCAGAGCAAGCCGCAGCAAGATTTAGTGGCGAAGAACCGGGCAATATTTATTCACGCTTTACCAATCCGACGGTGAGGACGTTCGAAGAACGACTTGCCGCGTTAGAGGGCGGTGAATCATGTGTAGCCACATCGTCAGGCATGTCAGCCATCCTCGCGACAATGATGGGCTTACTGTCATCTGGTGATCATATTGTCTCTTCAATGAGTATTTTTGGTACTACTCGGGTGTTATTTGATAAGTATTTGTCAAAATTTGGTCTTTCAACCGATTACGTCAAATTGACCAATATCGATTCTTGGAAAGCAGCGATTAAGCCAGAAACCAAAATACTATTTTTGGAAACACCCTCCAATCCAATGAATGAAATTGCCGATATGGAGGCCTTATCATCCTTAGCGAAAGCCAATGATTGTTTGCTGGTGGTAGATAACTGCTTCTGCACACCTGCATTACAAAAACCACTAGAACTAGGCGCTGACATTGTTATTCACTCAGCCACTAAATACATCGATGGCCAAGGCCGATGTATCGGTGGTGCGGTAGTAGGGGATGCAAAACGTGTTGGTGAAGACATTTATGGCTTCCTTCGTACTGCAGGTCCGACGATGAGTCCATTTAATGCATGGACGTTCTTAAAGGGGCTGGAAACGCTAGATTTACGTATGAAAGCCCATTCTGCTTCTGCATTAGAAGTAGCCTCATGGTTAGAAACACAACCCTTAGTCAGCCAAGTCTTTTATTCGGGGCTGGCATCACATCCGCAACATGAGCTTGCCAAGAAACAACAGTCAGCCTTTGGTGGCATCATTGCCTTTGAAATTAAGGGCGGTAAGAGTGATGCATGGAAGCTGATTAATGCTTTAGAGTTTTTATCCATAACAGCTAACTTAGGTG
>DRHY01000190.1 GCA_011052985.1 Methylophaga thalassica | reverse complement strand
GAAAACTCAACAGATGGTTTGGGTGCAGTTGGTGCATACAAATCACTGTCTAGCTGGACAAACTTGGGCGGTATCTTGAGCGTATTTAGCTTGTAAGACCGCGTTAGATTTTTACTAATCTAACTCAGCAAAATAAAAGGGCCCGGCATCGTTGATGTCGGGCCTTTTTTTGTCTGAAATTCAGTAAACGTGTCCTCCAAGGTCTCTAATAGATATGAAACAATTGTTTCTATAAGAATTTATGAAACAAATATGTTAGCGTATGGTCCTATCATGACTCATACAATAAAAAAGGAAGAGAGAATGAACAAAATGTCACGATGGACACTAATGGCCGCTGGACTTTTATTGGCTACTACGGTGGTTAAAGCTGACGAGAATCTCAAGCCATTACCGGGACAAACAGCAGTGAGGGTCTGTGCCGATGGTTACAATATGCCTTACTCGAATAAAGCGGGTGAGGGCTTTGATAACAGGATTGCAGAATTACTAGGTAAAGAGCTTGGTCTGCCCGTTGAGTATTATTATTTTCCACAGCGCATAGGCTTTTCACGAAATACAATTAAAAAGGTTGATCCTGAAACTGGTCACTTTTACTGTGATGTTGCGATGAGTATTCCTGAGCATACTGACTTCTTAAAGCCTACTAAACCTTACTGGAGCTCAATTGAAGCGATGGTTTACCGTAAAGGTGAAGATTACGAGCTTAACTCGATAGCAGACATTGCTAAAGTGAGCAAAGAAGACAAACCCCTACGTATCGGTATTTTTGACCGTGGTGTTACAACCAAAGAATTACTTGATAATGGGCTTGCAAATCAAATTCAATATTTTCAAATGATGCCTGGCGATGTCAAGATCAACGCTGGTCGAATCATTAGCGACGAACTTGCAAAAGATAAAATAGATGTGGCTCTATTATGGGGACCTATCGCTGGATATTATGCCAGTGTGTCAGATGTACCTATGGTGGTGAAGCCAGTAAACTCGCTCGGTGAAGCGTTTGTGTTTAGCTTTAGCATGGGAACGCGTTATCAAGATAAAGCATGGAATGCCTTATTGAATAAATTTCTCACGAAACATAAAGATGAAATAGACGAAATAATGTCGGAGTACAATATGCCGTCATTAGAAAATGTTAATCCTTACCCTAAAAAACGTGTTCGTAAAGACGATGATGATTAAATAGAATTGATTCTGAAATATTGGAGCGGCTTACTCTATAGCCGCTTCAATAACTTTCTTTAATGTAGTATTAATTTTAGTAGCAAAACGTTTTTCTGCTGGATCGTCAACCTGAATATTCATCAACTTCGTACTGATAATGATTTGTCCTTGTTCACCTTCTTGGACGCTAATATTGCATGGCATATCGTTAATCAGTTGAGGATTAATCTGCATCATCTCCTTTGCATAGGTAATATTACAAAAGTTGGTGATTGTTGATAGTGGAAAATCAGCATCGCCTCGATCCCTAATGGCTTGACCTATATGGCTACGGTGGATAATGCGGTAATTAAATTCTGATATAGCAATATCTAAATTAAGAAGTGTATCTTCATAAGAATAAGGACTGACTTTCTCATAAATTCGTTGCTGCTCTTGCTGGCAACTAGTGATGAAAAGCAGGGTCCAAAGTATAATAAAAGTATGACAATACTTCATCGAATTCCTATATAGGTATTTGCTGGACATAGTCATTAGCATAACATCATAAAAATATGAGAGAGGACTGATAGTGAAAAAATATGTATCCCTAATCATCTATGCATGGCTGGCTCTAGCATGTCATATTGCCTCAGCAGAGCCTGGCTTTTCTGAAGTAAATAATGAGCTATTTGATAAGGCTCATCTGAAAAATATCAAACAGCCTGGAACACTGACTTATAATTACAAAAAAGTCAGTTATGTTGAGGATGGCAGAGAGGATACGATTCACATGCACGTGTCTAATATTCGAAATACAGGCCGTGACGATCTTGCGTTTGACTTTTTTACTGGACCCCATAAACGTCCTTACGAGCCGATGGAAAATCAGCGAGGTAATGGTGTCTTTGTCTTATTTCTAGAGTTTGATGTCCATGAAATGAATCGCCTTACTGGTGGTGAATGGCGATATTTCCAGCGTAAATTACGTTGGGCATTCGCTGCAGGGGCTGAAAAGAAACTGGTTGATATAGATTACAAAGGCCAAACTGTAAAAGGTGTTCAATATATAATTCAGCCTTACATTAATGATCCAAAAAATTCACGATACAAACTTTATGCGAATAAATATTATATGTTTACCTTATCTGAAGACATTCCAGGTGAAATATATGAAATACGCACGGTTGTTCCTGATGGTGATAATTGGAAAGAAGGTGATGCTACATTGGTCGATGAGCGTATCACCTTTTCTGGCTACCAAGCTGACTA
Organism: Methylophaga thalassica; assembly: GCA_011052985.1. Lineage (GTDB taxonomy): Bacteria > Pseudomonadota > Gammaproteobacteria > Nitrosococcales > Methylophagaceae > Methylophaga > Methylophaga aminisulfidivorans_A. Next base: position 9,578 of record DRHY01000190.1, on the reverse strand, counting down.
AAGTGATCAGAATATTCACTGAGAAACGGGCTTTTCAGCCCGTTTTTTTATAGATGATAGTCTTTCGGCGCTTTAATAGCATCAAAGGATCACTGCTCCTTCATGAGTTAAGCTTTTTGCTTATCATTTTGATTACAGCGAGTGTGGGGATTGTCTGGGCGTTTGCATGGCAAAAAAGTTCAGAGGAATCGGTCAGACTATCGATGATGAATAGCCATGTACAAAACATTCGTGGTGAAATGTACCGTCAGTTAAAAGAGGTATTTGATTCTACCTTTTTGAATGACCATGATGCCCTTCGTGAATATAATCAATATACCAAGCAAATCAGCACATTTCTGCAACAGCTCTATTTAGTTGCAGAAGAAGGAGATGAAAGTCAAAGCATCAAAAGCATTGAGATTGCTTATGACAAATTTCATGAAGAGACATATGCTTTACTAATCACTGATAAACCAACAGAAGAACAAACAGCTGTGCTTGATCAACAGCTAGAAACCTATACGTTTACTGAGTTAGAAAAAGCATTCAACAATTTTGCTAGCTTATTACTGATTAAACAACGCAACCTTTCTGATGATAGAAAAAAATGGCTTGCCCAACTTATTTGGCTTATTCCTATTCCTATAATGGTTGCCGTTTCTCTGCTATTCCTTTCACGTCGCTTCGTTAATAAAAAAGTCATCAAACCTTTAGGAAAAGTTATTCATGGTGCTAGGCGGATCAGCAAAGGAGAGCTTGATCATCGGTTTACAGTTGAGGGGGTTGATGATGTCCATCGTTTAGCATCAGCCATAAATCTTATGGCTCATGACTTATTAGTGAATCGTGACAAATTAGTTGAGGCAAAAAGACAAGCAGCCTTGGGTGAGTTAATACCATTAGTTGCCCATAATATTCGCAATCCATTAGCTGGTATTAGAGCGGCATCACAAGTCACTTTAGATGAAAAGCTGGATCCACAAACTCAAGAGGCTTTAACGGATATCATTATTGCTGTCGATAGACTTGAGCGTTGGGTGACCTCTTTATTAACGTACCTACATCCAATAAAAACCAATTTTAGTCATAGTAAATTAACCGTTATCGTTGATAATGTGCTCAAAATGAGCGAATTACAGCTAGCTGAAAAAAAACTAGATATAAAAAAAATTGGCTGGCTCAACACTACCTCTGAGTTAGCAATTGACATTAATTTGATGGAGCAAGCTGTATTTAATTTGATTCAGAATGCGATTGAAGCATCACCAGAATCAAGTTGCTTAACATTTGAATATATTGAAAATGATGATGTCCATTTGCTGACTATTTCTGATCAAGGTAAGGGGATTCGCTTTGATCCCATCGCTGAAGAAGCGCTTGGAAATGACCAAGCTAAACGCCTCAGTTGCGGCCTAGGCATCCCTTTTGCCTTAAAAGTAATAAAGCAGCACTTTGGTGAGCTAAGTTACAGTTCTGAGCAGGAAAAGGGTACTAAAGCAGTGATCCGCCTGCCAAAATAATTATAAGGTTATTCATGCTGAATGTTTTATTAGTCGAAGATGAAATGCTTTTTGCAAAGTCGGTATTACGTCGACTCCAGCGTGAGGGGCATAGAGCCACTATCACTGAGACTGTCAGTGATGCTCAAATGATACTTAGAGAGTCTCTTCCAGACATTATTTTGCTTGATGTCAGGTTGCCAGATGGCAGTGGCTTAGACTTCTTGACAGAGCTTCGACAAAACGAATTGTGGCATTCTATTCCCGTTGTCATGATGACAGCCTATGGTGAATTAGAAGATGCTGTTGCTGCGATGAAACTGGGGGCGACAGATTATTTAAAGAAACCAGTTGATCTTGATGAGTTAGTACTTACCTTGGCAAAGGTAATGCAATCACAGAAGTTAAATCAGCAATTGGACTACTCACATGTTCGTGAATCTCATCTCACTGAACAAGTAACGATGGTTGGGAATAGCCCATCGATTCAGTCAATAAAAGAGCAGATTCAACGTATTGTTGAGCTTGTAGATAAAAGTAAGACTGATTATCCGGTTATTCTGGTAGAAGGTGAGACAGGAACAGGCAAAGATGTCATTGCACGGTATTATCATCAATCAGGTAATTGGCGGAAACGCCCCTATGTGCATGTTGATTGTTCATCCTTACCTAATGACCTTATAGAGGCCGAACTCTTTGGCTATGAGAAAGGGGCCTTTACAAATGCACATCAGGCTAAACCAGGCTTAATTGAAGTTGCTGAAGATGGTACGTTATTTCTTGATGAGGTTGGTGAGCTTCCACTGGAATTACAATCCAAGTTATTGAGTGTGTTAGAGCGACGGAAAGTTAGGCGTTTGGGCGCCACGCAAGAACGTGATGTTAATGCGCATTTCATCGCTGCGACAAACCGACAATTAAATGAGATGGTGATTGCTGGCCAGTTTCGTTCAGATTTATATTATCGTCTTAACGTTATTCAAATTAATCTGCCTCCTCTCAGAGAGAGGCCGCTTGATATTGCGCCACTTGCTGCATATTTCGTAGAGAGTATCACTAGAAGGTATGGATTAAACCAAACTAAGTTTACGGATGATGCCATTTCGGCGATGCAGAAATATCAGTGGCCTGGCAATATACGAGAGCTACAGCATGTACTTGAGCGTGCAGTAATGTTATCGAGTAATGGCATAATAGACACTCATCTTCTACTTATGCATCAAGAACGCAACATGAATATGTCTGAAAAACAAGAGGATGTATTTGAAAACCTAACGCTTGAACAAGTGGAAAAATATTTACTCGAAAAAGCCCTTAAAAATACAGCAGGAAATGTATCTCAAGCGGCTAGAGAACTGGGGTTAACTCGAATGGCGATGCGATATAGAATGGAAAAATATCAATTATAGAGTTTATTTGACCACTTTCAAGCTTGGGCGACCACCAGGCTTACTGGAAGTATCCTCTGCCTTTGGCTTTGTCGGTTCTGGTGGTGTGGTTTCAGGTGGTGGCAAATCATCTTCTGGGAAAAACATTCCTTCATTATTTTCTTTGCCGTAAATGGCTTGCACAGCAAGTGTTGGAATGAATATATCCATAGGCTTTCCAGCAAACCTAGCAGAAAAGCTGATCCAGTCATTACTAATATTCAGGTCGCGTACGGCTTCAGGTTCAATGTTGAGAACAATACGGTTATCTCTGACGAACTCCAACGGTACTTCTACACCCTCAAACTTTGTGTTGACTAGAATATAGGGAGTACAAGCATTATCTAATAGCCACTCATGAATAGCGCGAATTAGGTATGGTTTCTGAGGTGTCATGTTTATCTCATTGCTTTTTCAGCTGCGGTTAAGCTTTTCTGAAAACTTTCACGATTAAATAGCTTCTGGGCATAGGTTTCTACCGCTTTTGCACTCGGTGGAAGCTTGATGTTTAGAGACGGTAAACGCCATAAAAGTGGTGCAAGAGTACAGTCAAGTATAGAAAAGTCATCACTCATAAAGAACTTCGACTCTTCAAACAGCGGAGCTAAAACAGTAAGGTCTTCTTGTATTGTTTTTCTTGCCTTACTGACATTACCTTTTTCACGGCCTGAAATGACTTGCCAGTGCGAATACCAGTCTTTATCAATACGGTGAAGCATCAGTCGGGTTTTTGCTCTACTGACAGGATCTACTGGCATCAATGAAGGGTGAGGAAAGCGCTCATCTAAGTATTCGATGATAATGCCAGCATTAAACAGAACAAGATCACGATCAAATAATGTTGGGCCAAAACCTTCTGGATTTGCGATAGCCACTTCTTCTGGCCAAGAGCCTGGATTCAATGTTTCGATATTTACATCGATAGCCTTTTCTTCAACAACAATTCGAGTCTGATGACTAAATGGACAAACAGGGTCGGAGTAAATGGTAATAATTGACCGACGGTTACTATTCATTGCTGCATTACTCTGATGTTATTCATAATTAATCATCACTGAATGGTTAGATTTAGTGAATATCTCTCCAAAATGCTTTCTTGAGCGGATAAGCGATAAGTAAGAATAATGCGAGGTAAAGCAAAACCCACTTTGCTAATGCCATACGTTGTAATTTTGATGGTTCGCCCATATAAGCCAAGAAATTAACTAAATCGTGAATATATTGATTATATTCATGTTTTGTTAATGGTCCTTCCTGAGCTACATTGAGTTCGCCAGTTTTTTCATTTTTAGCAAGGTAGCCTTGCTGCTCCCAGAGAACGTGTGGCATGCCTACACCGGCAAAAGTCAGATTATTAGTACCCATTGGGTGTGAATCATCGAGATGAAAATGCCTGAAATAGCTATAAAGCCAATCCGTGCCTCGTGATCGGGCTATAACAGATAAGTCTGGTGGAGTAACACCAAACCATTTTTTTGCATCGGCTGGACGCATTGCTATGGTCATTGTTTCCCCAACCTTATCAGAGGCAAACATCAAGTTTTCTGCAACTTGATCATCAGTAAGCCCCAGATCTTTACCCATTCTGTTGTAACGCATATACGCTGCTTGGTGACAACTTAAACAGTAATTTACAAAGGTTTTCGCTCCACGTTGCAGAGACGCTTTATCGGTGATATCGACGTCCACTTTTTCAAAATGTACAGCTTCAGATGCCATCAAAGGAAAAGAAAATACGAAAAGAAAAAAAGTAATGAATAGTGATTTCATCAGTCTGTCACCCTCTCTGGAACGACCTTATCTTTGTCAAACTTGGTATAAACAGGCATGAAAATAAAGAAGGCAAAATATAGGCCTGTAAATATTTGGGAGTGTAGTGTGTTGCTGATACCAAACGTAATATCACTCGATGATTGAGTGCCCAAATACCCTAGGAAAAGGAAGCTAATCACAAAAATAGTTAATGCTATTTTGAAATAAGGACCACGATAGCGGATGGATCTTACTGGACTTCTATCTAGCCATGGGAGTAAGAATAAGAAGACGATTGAGAGTCCCATTGCTAACACGCCAGGGAATGCTGAACCACCGATACTTGGAATGGCACGTAAAATGGCATAGTAAGGAGTGAAATACCACACTGGTGCAATATGCTCAGGTGTTTTCAGTGGGTCTGCAGGAATAAAGTTAGGCGCTTCTAAAAATAAGCCTCCCATTTCGGGCAAATAAAATAACACTAAGGAAAAGATGAATAAGAAGACAATAACGCCTACCAAGTCTTTCACTGTGTAGTAAGGATGAAAGGGAATACCATCTAAAGGAATACCATTTTCATCTTTAAGTTTTTTGATATCGATACCGTCAGGATTGTTCGAACCAACCTCATGTAAAGCAATAATATGAGCCGCCACAAGACCAAGTAATACAATTGGTAAAGCAATGACATGGAATGCGAAGAAGCGATTCAGTGTTGCATCTGCAATGACAAAGTCACCTCTAATCCATAATGCTAAGTCGGGACCGATAAATGGAATGGCTCCGAAGAGAGAAATGATGACTTGAGCACCCCAATAAGACATTTGCCCCCATGGTAGGAGATAGCCCATAAATGCTTCACCCATAAGGACGAGATAAATCAACATACCGAATATCCAAACTAACTCTCTCGGTTGTTTGAAAGATCCATACATAAGGCCACGAAACATATGTAAATAGACAACAACAAAAAAGGCGGAAGCGCCGGTGGAATGCATATAACGGATTAACCAGCCCCATTCGACGTCTCGCATGATGTATTCAACTGAAGCAAAGGCTAATGCCGCATCAGGTTTATAGTTCATGGTCAGGAAAATACCGGTAACAATCTGTAAGACCAACACCAACAATGCTAGAGAGCCAAAAAAGTACCAAAAGTTGAAGTTTTTGGGAGCGTAGTATTCAGAAAGATGCTCTCTAAATAGTTTTGATGCAGGGAATCGTGCATCGACCCAATTCATAAATCCTGAAAACATTATGCTGCTCCTTCATAATTTTCGCCAACAATCACTGAATTATCCCCGTTAAAACGATACGGTGGCACGAGCATGTTTTTAGGAGCAGGCATATTGAGAAAAACGCGGCCAGCAAGGTCGTAACGAGAACCATGACAAGGGCAGAAAAAGCCGCCTTTCCAATTAGGTCCTAAATCTTCAGGAGCCAATTCTGGCCGATATGTTGGCGAACAACCTAGGTGGGTACACACGCCGACCATTACCATGACTTCATCACGAATTGAACGGGCTTCGTTTTGACAGTAGTCTGGTTGCTGGGTAGCTAATTGACTGTCGGGATCAACTAGGTTGCTGTCTAGGCTGGCTAGGTTAGCAATGGCTTCATCTGAGCGGCGGAACAACCAAACTGGCTTACCTTGCCATTCGACGGTGATTAGCTGCCCTTTCTCGAGTTGACTTATATCAACTTCGACTGGTGCTCCAGCTGCTTGAGCTTTGGCACTAGGTAGCATTGATGAAACAAACGGCACCGCAACAGCTACAGCCCCAGCTCCACCAACAACACTGGCGGCTGCGGTCAGAAACCGTCTCTTACCGGTATCGACATTCTGACTCATTGAAGGAGTTCTCCCAGCTTCTAAAAACATCTAATATTTACAACTGCCTATATCGTTGATTTTTAAATTTAGTGAGGCAGTTACTCTCTATAACGCGTAAATATTATCACAATACTGGGAATTTATGATCAAAAAAGCCCACCTCATGAGAGGTAGGCTTTTTGTTTTGCCGGATTGATTCAGGCTTTATTTAGCAACTGCTTTTGCTGCTTTTTTCACTAGACGTTTAAGAGCGCCTTTTGGTTTTGTGTCTTGAATGGCTTGAAGGTTTGTTGCTTCACCAACGATAATTACGCCACCCATACCAGCTCCCCAATGTGGGTCACACTTATATAAATAGACACCTTCGACAGTTAATGGGTTTGTAGTGAAGTTTTCACCCATTGCTGATGTCCATCCTTCAGCACCTTCAGGGATATACTGGTGTTTACCATCAGCTTCTGTAAATACTGTGTTTGTGATGTGACCGTTCATGTTTTCAAATGAAACAGTATCACCTGGTTGGATTTTGATTACCATTGGTTTGAATGATGTTACTGCAGCAGATACCGTGTGGTTTTCAGCCATAACTGCAGATGACATTAATGTTGCTGCGCTTAGTGCGACTGCAATAAGTGTTTTACCATATTTCATTATGAGTCCTCTTCTTCTATTAGGTTATTTGCCTCAGTGCGATGCAAGTTTGTCACAACGTAACTGAACCCAAACTGAACAATTAGTTTTTGCTATCTTCTTGTAAATATTAGGTTAGTCCCAACTAAAACCGGAACGAATACTAACTGGCCAGTTTGCTAATGTCCAACTTTTACCCACAAATTACGTCATTTGCCACATCATCTGTGACTAAGCATCGTTACTTTGGTTTGATTGCTGGAGAGCCCACATACTCGCATAGAGCCCTTTTTGTGCAAGGAGTTGATGATGATTGCCGACTTCTTTTATTCGTCCTTTCTCTAAGACTAGTATCTGATCTGCATCCGTTATCGTTGATAAGCGGTGAGCGATAACCAGAGTTGTTTTATTGGCGCTTAATGAAATAATCTGTTGTGAGATGACTTTTTCAGCATGGCTATCAAGTGCCGACGTCGCCTCATCAAAAATTAAAATAGGTGGGTTTTTCAGAAGTGTTCTGGCAATAGCAATACGTTGTTTTTCTCCACCAGATAATTTGAGGCCACGTTCTCCAACCATTGATTTATACCCATCAGGTAGTTGCTCGATAAAATGATGAAGATGGGCTCGTCTGGCCGCATCATAAATTTCTTCATCACTTGCATTAGGATTGCCATAGGCAATGTTGTGATAAATGGTATCGTTGAATAGAACTGTATCTTGAGGGACGATACCTATGCTTTGACGTAGACTGTTCTGGGTAATGTCTCTGATATCCTGACCATCAATTTTTATCTTGCCTTGATTGACATCGTAGAATCTGTACAAAAGCCTAACAATGGTGGATTTGCCAGACCCACTAGCGCCGACAATAGCCAATTTTTGCCCTGCTTTAATGGTAAAACTGATGTCATGCAGGATTGTTCTATCCTTGTTGTAATAAAAATCAACATGATCAAATTCTATATTTCCATGGATTACTTCCAGAACTTTCGCATTAGCACTATCTGGAATTTCTTTGTCTTGTTCTAGTAGGCTGAACATTCTCTCCATATCGGCAAGAGAGTGACGAATTTCTCTGTAAACAAAGCCTAGGAAACCAAGTGGCATGTATAGCTGCAACAGGTAGGCATTGATCAGGACCAGGTCACCTAAACTCAGTTTTCCATCCACGACACCTTGGCCGGCAATAATCATCAAAATCGTCAGTCCCACTGAAATGATGATGCCTTGGCCTATATTGAGCGTAGATAACGAACTTTGATTATGAATTGCGGCTTTAGACCATTTGGCTAGTTTGTGGTCATAGAGCTTGACCTCTAATTCTTCATTATTGAAGTACTTTACTGTTTCATAATTGATCAGGCTGTCTATAGCTTGATTGTTGGCATCTGAATCCATCTCATTCATCAGTCGTCTATACCGCATACGCCATTCTGTAACAGCTAAGGTATAGGCAATATAAATGATGATAGTCATGGAGGTAATAAAGGCATAAATAGGATCGTAATTGATAAGTAATATGACGCTGACCAGTCCTATTTCTACAATCGTCGGCAGAATATTGAAAACCATAAAGTTCATCAGGAAACTGATGCCTCTGGAACCTCGTTCAATATCTCGTGATATTCCGCCAGTTTGGCGCTGTAAGTGAAATTGCAAAGAAAGGCCATGAAGGTGGCGAAGAATAATGGCTGCAATGCGACGCACTGAACTAAAAATAACTTTTGCAAACAACACGTCTCGAAGTTCACTAAATAAACTACTGCTCAATCGTAGTAAGCCATATGTTACTAACATAAATATAGGTAAATAAATCACTTGCTGATGTTGCGGATCCAGCGCATCAATGATGTGTTTCAGCGACATTGGCACCGCGACATTACCTAGTTTCGCAAGCAGCAATAACATTAAGGCTATTACGATGCGTCCCTTAAATTCCTTTAGGAATGGCAACAGTCTTCGAATGGCATACCAGTCATTATTTTTATTCATCTACTTATTTTAACCGAGTTAGTAAAATGAAATGCAGAGTGAGCTCCACGATAGTGATGAAATTTAGTTATAATTAGTGAATTGAACACTTGAAAAACCTGTCCTTCGACACGATTAAAGTGGTCTTTAGTTAACATCATGTTTATTTTGTTGAGGAATTAAGGCATGCCGCTTTATGAATATCGTTGTGATGCTTGTGGCCACGAATTTGAAGCTTTACAAAAAATTAGTGACGAAGTGTTAGTGGATTGTCCTTCATGTGCAGCCAGTCAGTTGCGTAAGCTAGTGTCTGCCGCTGGTTTTAGACTGAAAGGTGATGGCTGGTATGAAACTGACTTTAAAACAGGAAATAAACGCAATTTAGTTGAGTCAGGTAGTGATTCAGCAAAAAAGACTAAAGATACCACTTTGTAATCGAGCTTTGTCGTTATTGAGTTAATACGGAAAACATGAATT
>DRHY01000189.1 GCA_011052985.1 Methylophaga thalassica | reverse complement strand
TGCGCTACCAAATAATGAGCTAAGCGATTGGCTTGTTGATTTAATTCACGGTACGTCAGTTGCTCCCCTTCATACACCACCGCAACCGCATCCGGGCGCTCGGCTGCCTGCTGCTCAAATAACTCATGAATACAAATGTCATTTGAATGCTCCATCACTGTATCATTCAGTGCATAGACCAGCTGCTCTACTTCTGATGCTGGCAACACAGATAGTTGCTTAACAGGGGTGTTATCATCCTGCTCAAGCGATTTAACTAATGATTCTACGGCGGTTTGCATATAATCTGCGACCCGCTGAACGTCAATGTTCTTATCTATCTGTAAGTCATATGAAAACTCATGATGTTCCCCATTATCATTAACTGACAGATTAAACGGGTAATTAGTACGCTCCTGCGAACCTAAAGCGACAAACTTAATATCAGAGGGCAGAATTTTATTGCTTAACCCAACTTCAAACGTCTCGACTTTATTGTGTCGATAATTTAATTGTGCACTAAATAATGGTACCGAACCACCTAAACCACTGCAACGCTGAGCTTTTGCTAGCGATGCTTGCTCATAAGGGAGCAAAGCTAACAAGCTATCATTTACCTGCTCAATTAACGATTTAGCATCTAACTCATTGAAGGTTACCCTTAATGGTAAGGTATTGATCATCATCCCTAATGCATTAGCCACCGATTTATCACCATTCATCCGGCCCGATAAAACCGTACCAAATACAACATCATCATTGCCACAGCATGCCGATAACACCATGGCCCAGACTGTGTGGAAGAAACTTGCCGGACTTAGTTTTTGACGGCGCATAACTTGTCGGATGCGGGTCGATAACGTTTCCCCAACACCAAGATATAATTCGTTAGTATTGCTACCGTCTGCGGTCACACCGCTTAGACCAAACGGTAAGCTTGGCTCTGCCACATCCCCCAATTGCTGAGTGAAAAAGTCATCAACATCCAATGTATCATTATTGTGCAAGGCACGTGCGATAAACTCCCGATATAATACAGGGGCGGCTAAGCTATCGGCTTGACCACGCTCAAACACCGCAATTTCCGACATGATGATTTCCAAAGAAACATGGTCGCTGATCAGATGATGGTTTTTTAATAACGCAAAATACTGCCCGGACTGCTTGTCTTCCACCACCTGTAATTGAATAAGCGGTGCCGTTTCAAGTTCAATGCGGTGAGCACCCTGCTCTACATAATTTAAAAAAGCATCCCGTAAATTATCAGTGTCATCAAAGTTTATGTATTCGATGGGTAACTGGGCATTTTTATACACGACCTGTAGCGCACTATCACGATTTCGCCACAATACCGCAGTCCGTAACACATCATGGCGCTCAATAATGAAGTTAAGACTTGATAAAAAATACTCAAGTGATTGTTTGTTAGAAAACTCATAATAATTACACGTCACGTAAGGGTCGCGCTGCTCAGTGATATTATGAATAAACAACACGCCCTCCTGTAATGGTGCTAGCCGATAAATATCTTGAATATTACTGGCACCACCGGGCACTTTATTAAATATCTCATCCAACTCAGATTGCGTCAGCTCAACCAATGGCAACATCTCAGGCGTGATGTGATCACACCCTTCCGGAATTAAATTCTCAGGTACAACAAAATCGGCTACATCCGTGCTGCTTTCTGTCAGGGTACTGGCCATTTCTTGTAAATTTCTTGACTTATACATGGATTCCGTATCGCCATGAAGTCCTAACTGCTTGATACCTGACACTAACTGTATAAATAACAGTGAATAACCACCTAGTTCAAAAAAGTTAGCTGTGGTACTAATGGTCGCGGCATCTAAATCAAGTAAACGCGCCAAAATATCTACAACTGCTTGTTCGTTTTTGGTAGCTGGCGCAATATACTCTCCTTGTAAGCTATTGTCATCAGGCTTTGGCAACGCCTTGCTATCTACCTTGCCATCCAGTGTTAATGGCCACTCCGCTATCAGCATTAAGATAGTGGGCACCATATAATCCGGTAACTGTGCAGTCACGCTGGTTTTAACATCGCGAATAAATGCTTCTTGCTCTGTCTCATCCGGCATGGCCTTTGGCTTGATATAACCGATCAACTGCCGGCTGCCTGCCACTTCCTCTGTTATCACGACAGCGGAATCGACTGGCGCATGTTGTGTTAACTGCGCCTCAATCTCGACTAGATCTATTTTAAAACCCCGTATCTTGACTTGGTTATCTGCCCGACCTTTAAATTCAACATTACCATCCGACAGGTAACGCACTAAAGCCCCTGTGCGGTACAGTTGCTCTGGACTATTTGCCTGACTCGGATCGTAATACGGGTTCGCTACAAAACGAGCGGTTGTGAGTTCTGGGTTGTTTAAATAGCCCCGGGAAAGCCCGTTGCCGCCAATATAAGCCTCACCGACACAGCCTACTGGAACTAATCTTTGTTCACCATCCAAAACGTATATAGTTTGGTCCTTTAACGGCTTGCCTATATTGATAGCTTGATAATTATTCGAATCGACTATGTTGTGGGTAACATGCACCGTTGCTTCCGTAATACCATATGTATTAACCAGCACAGCTTGATGGGATAACTTATGCTCAAACCACTCTCTGACATGATGCGGATTTAAAGCTTCACCTTTGGTTACCACGTAACGTAAAGCATTTAACGCCTGCTCTTGCTCTCCCAGCAACTTAACCAGGTTTTTAAAGGCGTAGGGGCTTTGATTAAGTACCGTCAACGAATGCGCGTTACACAATGCGATCAGCTTATTCAGATCTTTAACCTCGTCATCATTTGGCACAAGCAACTTGGCACCGTAATTTAACGCCCCCCATAACTCCCACACGCTGAAGTCAACGGCTGTCGAATGAAATAAACACCAGCAATCAGAACTATCGAACTTGAACGGTCCGCCCGAGGTTGCTGCCTCAAATAAGCGAATAACGTTTGTATGGCTTTGCAACACCCCCTCAGGGTTACCGCTAACACCCGAGGTGTAACTAACGTAGGCTAAGTGACCAGCATTTAATCCTAACACGGCTTTGCTAAGGTTTTCGTGAGAGTAAGCACTGCAAATATGGCTATCCCCCTTTGTTGCAGCTAACCCATCTAAATTGATGACCGTACCATTAAATGTTGTTAGTGCATCCTGCAGCTGGCTTTGACTTAATACCAGTGCCAACTTGGCATCCGCCAGCATATGGCTCAATCGTTGCTCTGGATAACTGGGGTCCAATGGGACATAGGCACCACCGGCTTTCAGTATCCCCAATATCCCTATCACCAACTCTAAGGAGCGCTCGACACATAAACCTACCATGGTATCCGGTTTGATATCCTGGTGTTCTTTTAAGTAATGCGCTAACTGATTGGCTTTTTCATTTAACTGCCGGTAAGTAAGCTGCTGAGCTTCAAATACCACCGCCACATTATCTGGACTTTGCTCGGCCTGATACTCAAACAATTCATGAATACACTTATCTTTGGGATAGTCCATCGCCGCATCATTGGGTCCATAGAGTAAATGATGCACTTCTTCCTTTGATAACATAGCCAGCATGGAAGGTGCCGATTCCAGCGTGCTTTGCGCACTAAGCTCTTCAAGTAGTCGGCATAAGTGCATGTTAAGCTGGGTGATGTGTTGCTCAGTAAACAGACTCACATCGTAGCCCCAACTGAGCCCTAAACCTTGCTCACTAATACTTAAATCAATGTTGAGATCGAATTTTGCCTGAACGATTTCCGATTGATAAAGCTGCAGCTCAACATCCGGCAGCTGGTAAACTATATGGTCCGCTGCCGCGTCTAATTCATAATCGGTATTCGTGGTCATCATGATCTGGAATACTGGACTATGTGCCTGACTTCGCGGTATATTCAAGCGCTCTACCAGATGTTCAAACGGCACATCCTGATGCGACTGTGCTGTCAGGTGCACGTCTCTAACATGGGCAAAGTAATCGACTAAGCTCTGATGTTGAGTATTAGTCCTCAACACTAAGGTATTAACAAAGAAGCCAATTAATGGCTCAAGTTCCGTATGTGGTCTGCTGGCAACGGGTGTGCCAATGACAATGTCATGGGTACCGCTATGTCGCGACAAGACCAAGGCCAATGCACCATGTAACAACATGAATGGCGTAAGGCGGTGTGCCTTGGCGATTGCCAATAAGTTCTGTGCAGTCTCTGCAGGTAAATTCTCGGTGACAACGGCTCCTGTATGCTGCTTATTGGCCGGACGTTCATAATCAAGTGGCAAACTGTGAACAACAGGTAATTCATCCAGTATAGTTTCTAACTGACTAAGCTTAGACTCCAGCACTTCCACCGTCAGATAGTCTCTTTGCCAAATCGCAAAGTCTGCGTACTGAATATCCAAAGCCGGTAGCGGATTATTATGGCCTTTATAATACTCATTATAAAGCGTAAAGAACTCTTTGGTGAGCACTTCCATAGACCAACCATCTGAAGAAATATGGTGCATATTAAACACCATGACGCCATTATCTGGTTCAGTTGCCAAATAGCTGACTCTCACCATAAGGTCGGAAGATAAGTCAAATGGCCGGAAAATGTCTGCCTCAATGAACTGCTTAACTTCCATTGCCAGGGTCTCGCGCACCAGATGGGTGAGATCAATAGTCTGTACTTGAAAATTTACATCACGGTGATCACGAATGACCTGTACTGGTTGACCATTTTGCTCCAAATAGACGGTTCTGAGTACTTCATGGCGGGTGATGATTGTATTTAAGGCTTTTGTCACTAACTCAAGATCGAGCTTGCCCTTTACTTCAAAGGCAACTGGCATATTATATTCAGGACTGCCCTGATTAAGCTTATCTATAAACCACAATCTCTCCTGCATATAAGATAATGGTAACTGTTCCTGCCTCGAAGCGGGTTTCAACTCACCCGTTGTTTGACCTTGAGCCTTTGAAACTCGTAGTGCATAGTCGGCTAAAGTACTACTTTCAAACAGTGTTCGGAAAGACACATCTACCGCTAATGCTTCGGAGACTTTTGATGTTATCTTCATCGCCCGAATTGAGTTACCACCTAAATCAAAAAAGTTATCGGTTGTACTAATATTGCTATTTGGTAGCTCACTCTGCCATATTTTCGCGATTTTATTTTCTGTCTTAGTAGCAGGAAGAAACACATATTTAGGTAATAACTCAACATCCAACTGACCTTGCTCGTCTTCAGCCGATATTTCGGCCCGACTCCATCCGTCAGGTAAATACTGCTCACCCAGTGACGCTATAATTTCTTGTTTAGCGCTTGACACAATTTGCTCAAAATCAGCGGCATCACTGTCTGGCAATATATAAACTACTGTTTTGGGGAAGCGTTCAGAGCCAAGTTTCACTAATTTTGTCTGCTTAATTCCAGCAAGTTGCTCCAAGCAAGTTTCGACTTCCGGTTTTATTTCAGTTTTAACATCGGCTTTAACAGTAGATAAAGCATAGAATCCATCGCTGAATGTCAGATCTTCGATTTTAATTGAGGCAGTATTGGATATTTGATTAAGTAATGAGATATAACTTTCTGCTAAAGTTTGCAAAGTTTCGACTTTGAATAAAGTATCGGCATACTTCCAACTTACAGTTAAACCATCATGCACCTCATAAGCAACTACTTCTAGATCAAACTTGATTAAGGGGTCTTGGGGTAGCATTGACATATCGCTACCCACATCTAAATTACCTTGCCCAACATTTTGCAAATTGAACACTAGCTGAAAAAGCGGGAAATGAGATAAATCTCGCTCCACTTTAACTGTCTCACGTATGAGATCAAATGGTAAAGACTGATTTGAAAAAGCATCAAGAATTGTTGTTTTGTTACTATGTAGAAAATCTATGAATTGGCCAATTTTAGGTATTTGACTGCGTATTGGCAACAAATTGACGAATAGCCCGATTAAGTTTCGCGTTTCTTCGTGTTCTCGACCCGCGATAGGTGAACCAATCACCAAATCATCACGGCCTAACCAACGAGAAATAAGCACTGCTAACGCCGTCTCAAGCACCATATATAGAGTTGCATTAGAGCTATTTGCAAATTGCTTCAGTTTATCCAGCACAGGCGCAGCCAAGACCATATCTACCGCACCACCAGTTGAAACAAACACATTGGGACGCGGATAATCTGTTAGTAATATTGGACTCTTTGCGGTACCAGCTAGTTTATCTCGCCAGTAGGACAATTGATTTTCCATCTCTCCAGATTCTAGCGATTGTTGTTGTGAATAGGCAAAATCTCTGTATTTGAATGGTAACTTGGGCAAATTGATTCTTCTTGACTCAACGAGTGCTTGATATGCCTGTCCAAATTCAGCAATAAAAACATCCTGAGACCATCCGTCTGAAGCTATGTGATGCGTTGTCACTGAAATAACGGTTCTATCTTCGCTACAGTGAATACACAATACTCGAATAGCAAAATCTTCACTTAAATTGAAAATGTATTGCTGTTCTTTCTTGAGTAGTAAGTCTGTCTCATGAGCCTGTTCCGACGGATCACAATCTAGCAAAGAGATTTCAGCAACGTTAAAGTGCTCTGATGCTAAAAGCTGAGCACTAACACCTCCTTTTGCGTCGTTTTTATAGACTGTTCTAAGTACGTCATGACGCTCAATCACGTGAATAAGCGCTTGTTTCAGACAAGATAAATTAATCTCGCCAGTAAAATTAAACGCAGAACTAAGATTAAATTGGCTACCAGGCGTTAGTTCTTGAGCAAACCAGACCTGTTGCTGCTGATAGGAAACCGGAAATGGTTCAGTACCTTTATACGTCTGCATTTGCCATTCTTTTGCTTCATCCGATTGGCTTACGGACTTCAATAGGTACTGAATAATCTCTTCTTTGTTTTCTTTTATTTTAGTTTTTAGCTCTTCTGGCACCCCGGCTTTACTGGCGGTATATGCCAATTTATTATCTTTAACATAAAGTGCCACATCAGTTGCAAGCGCTTGATGAATGATACTTTCAATATTTTTCATAGCAGACTATTCTAATTTATTGTTATTTAAACTAGCCCTAAATACAGGGCTAGCACCGCATTTATATAAACAGCTGTATTGTAGTTTTTAGCTTAAAACACACCTTCTTCGAGTTCTTCCAACTCGCTCAACATAGCATCTCTTTTCGCTGATATATTCTGCACAAGTATATGCGAATCTATTCGCTGTGCTGCGCTGATAATAGTTGATTCAGCAAAAAAGTCTTTCAATGAAAAAACCGCGTCGGTTACATTAAAACGCTTACAGACATTACCAACAAGCCTTGTAGCTAGCAAAGAGTCTCCACCAAGCTCAAAAAAGTTATCATTTATACCTAAATTAGATATTCCTAATGCTTCTTGCCAGAGTTGTACCAAGGCCTTTTGTGTCTCACTTTGCGGCGCACAATAAGCTTTGCTCAGCTCTGGTCTATCATATAGGCTAAGTACAGCACTATTATCTTGTTCAAACTCAATCCACTTTTTGGTTCGTTCATGCAAGTTTGTTTTGCTGTTTATTACCACACCAGAATGCATACTGCGCAATACCCAAAACATGGACTCAACTCCCTCTTGCGCAGTCAAACTTGCAGGTGATCGAGCAGCATCAGCGCCGAACGCCCAGCCATCCCAATTAATTGAGATCCAAGCTGTATCACCTTCATTTTGTTTCTTATTACAAAATGCATCCATATATGCATTCGCAGCAGTATACGCGGTAAAACCTAGTCCACCCAACTCGACAGCAACAGAAGACATCAATACACAGTTTTGAACGTTATATGACTCTAATGCACAATCTAAATTAAGCAATCCTGTCACTTTACTGCTGAACTGCTGCTCGCAAACCACCTCATCCGTATCGACCAAAGGTACTGCAGAATCATGGATGTTCCCAGCCGCATGGATCACTGTATGGATCTCACCAAAGCGCGCAACGGCGTCATGCAAACCTGATTGCAATGATTCAAAGTTACTGACATCGCCTTGCACAATATGAAGCTCACCATGTTCCAGCTTAGGCATAGCAGCAATCGAGTCTTTTCCTTTGCGACTTAACAAGGTTACCTTAGCAACACCAAACTCAGCTAGCCACTTCGCTAGGGTCATACCTATATTACCAAGACCACCAGTGATAAAGATGTGTGCCCCTGAACGTAAGTTCCTTTCACTGGCATCAACAATACGTCGCGAATCAAATTTCGATAACTCCCTGATCCATCTAGCATTGCCACGAAATGCAACTTCTTTATTTGCACTATGGTTTTGCGTTTCTGAGAATAACTGAGAAGCAACTCTTTGTAAAGAACGCGACTTTTCTCCCACAGTACTTGCAAAATCCACGTGATAACAACTAACGTTAGAGAACTCTTGGGGAGCAACTTTCACCACTCCTCTAAGCAACGCAGACAACGTATTTATCTGTTCATTACCATCGACTCTAAACACTTGCTCAGTTGCAACATACAAGTCTATTTCAACACCCGGCCACTGCTGTACACAAGCTGCAACGATATTAATTAAAGCGATAAAATCGTTATTATTTTGTACCTGCTGCTCATGCTCATCTGCACCTAAAAACGAATCGCAATACACTAACGTCATTTTATTTGATTTGTTTAATTTCTCTGCAAAGCTATTGCATAGTTGCGAGTGTAACGGATTAAACGATAGTACTTGAGTGTCATCGCTGTGTATCAAATTTATCATATCATTGGTTGTGCTGATATCTGCAAACACGTTATGTTTATTGACACCCGATGTTGCAAGCAGTGTTTCTAAAAATGAGCGATTGCGACACAAATAAACGACGTCTTTTTTGCTTTTACCTACGTGGTTAATGAGTGGTTCACTCAATTGCCAATTGGATTGATAGAACCAGTTCTCAACTGCCAATGGATCATCCTGCTGAGAGAATATTTCTGCTCGAGTCAAGCGCTCCACCCAATATTTCTTGCGGTTAAATGGGTATGTTGGCAATGCCAATATTTTTGCATGCTCGTTATCCGATAAGCACGTCCAATCAAGCGCGACGCCTGCACACCAAAGCTTAGCCAACCCTTTATATAAATTAAATGCATCTTCAATTTGCAATTTAGGGTGTCTAATGAGATTAATCGCTAGGCATGATTGCGTTGCTGGATTTCTTTTAACTAAATTAGTTAGCGTATTATTTGGACCAAGCTCTAAGAACACCAACTCAACGCCTCTGCGTGTGGCTTCTTCACTTAACGCATTGATATTTTGAGCTAAGCGGACAGGGCTAACAACCTGCTTGGCCCAATATTTTGGATCACAAGCTTGCTCTGCGCTAATCAGCTGTCCAGTGACATTAGACATAAAGGCTGTTTTAGGCGCCTTGAACTCAATATCCGTGAAGCTAGTTTGCAGCTGCTCAGCTGCCTTGCTCATCATGTTGGTATGGAAGGCATGTGATGTTCTCACGCGTTGACAGTCAATGCTCTCCTGCTCACAGAGCGACTGTAAGCGAATTATAGCATCATGCTCTCCTCCCACAACTAGGTGATTATCGCCATTAAAGACACTGATTGAGATTGACGTTTCAGCTATTAATTGTGTCAAAGTAGGTTCTTCACATTTAACTACTAGCATGGCACCGTAGGGCGCTTGTTGCATCAATAGTGCGCGACGCGCAACCACTTTAACCGCATCGGCTAATGAGAACACCCCAGCCAAACATGCTGCTACCACTTCACCTAAAGAGTGCCCAAGGTAATAGTTAGCTTCAATTCCCCAAACTTTAAGCTGCTGTGCTAAGGCATACTCGATACTGAACAATACAGGTTGAGTAAATTCTGTTTGTTCTAACTGCTCATCAGGTGCATCTAGCAATGCCAAAATGTCACAGCCATTTTGTTCTAAAAATAATGCACGACAACGCTCAAAAGTAACTTTGAATGGTTCACACTCAAGTAGCCCTTTGACCATGCCACTGTATTGTGCGCCTTGACCAGAAAGTAAGAACACCAGCTCTCGTGCATTGGCTTGGCTTGCTTTATACGTTGTTGATGTAATGCTTAGTTGCTCACGTAAGCTATGGGTATCCTTTGCTGCAAAACACTGACGATATAAATACTCACCACGACCAACCTGTAGAGTATGCACAACATCAGCCAGTTTAATAGCGGGGTTGTCTGCTAGGAATGTTCCCAGATTATCAATATGCGTTTTTAATGCCGTATCATCTTTGGCTGAGACTGGAATTAGCTGATACTGGTCATGATCATCATAGTTAACATGCACCCTCTGTGGTGCTTGCTCTAGGATCATATGTACGTTAGTACCGCCAATACCAAACGCACTAACCCCCGCTTTTCTGGTATGTCCTTGCTCAACTTGCCAAGGGCGCGCTTCGGTATTGATATAGAATGGACTATTTTCAAAATCAATCATTGCATTAGCTTGTTTAAAGTTAATGCTAGGTGGAAGTGTGGCATTTTTCAGTGCCATGACAGTTTTAATAAAACCAGTTACGCCTGCTGCGGCATCCAAGTGACCGATATTCGGTTTTAATGTCCCCAGCGCGCAATGTTGATTTGGCACCCCTGAAAATGCATAAGATAGCGCTTTTACTTCAATAGGATCACCTAGAGGCGTTCCAGTCCCATGTGTTTCAATATACTGTATCTCATGTGCTGGTATCTTGGATTGTAGTAACGCTTTACGTATTACCTGAGATTGTCCTTGTACACTAGGTGCGGTATAGCCCGCTTTTAACGCGCCGTCGTTGTTGATTGCAGAGCCTTTGATCACCGCCAGTATTTCATCTCCATCACGTAGCGCAGCTTGTAAACTTTTCAGTAATACCAGACCTGCACCATTGCCACCTCTAGTGCCATTGGCATCATTATCAAACGCTCGACAATGTCCATCTGGAGATTCAATCCCCCCTTGTTGGTACAGATATCCACTGGCCTCAAACTCGGCAACACCCGCCCCACCTGCGATCGCCATTTCACACTCACCAAGGCGTATGCTATTCACCGCCTGATGGATAGACACTAAAGATGTCGAGCAGGCAGTAGCGATATTAATGGATGGTCCTTGTAGATTTAGTTTATAAGCTAAACGGGTTGCCAAATAACTGTTGCTGGTGCCATGCATGACACCCAGACCAAGATTCTGCATGATATCAGGGTTAGGAAGCAAGTGACGATATAGATACTGACTCTCACCACTGCCCACAAAGACTCCGCAATTTTTCGCACGCGTGAAGTCACCATAGCCTGCTTTTTCTAATACTTCGACTGCACACTCGAAAACCAAGCGATATTGTGGATCTAATACTTCAGCTTCTCTAGGAGTCATGTCAAAAAAAGTGGCATCAAATGTTTTGACATCACTTTCTACTAACGCTGCAGAGCCAACAAAGTTATCACTATTTATTGTATGCTCTTCATATCCCGCATCCAGCAGTTCCTGTTTAGAAAACTCAGTTAAAGACTCCGTATGAGACAAGATATTATCCCATAATTGTTCAACCGATTTGGCGCCAGGGAATCGACCTGACATGGCAATTACTGCCACGTCATCTAGTTGCTCGTTGCTTTGCGTTTGAGTTAGATGCAAGTCATCATCATTGACTTCAGTACGCGATATGCCTCCGTCTAGCAGCGTTTGCAAATGATCACAAAAAGATTCTATTGTTGGGAATTCAAAGAACGAGATGATATCAACTTTCATGTTGAACAACGCTTCAATTTCGCTGCGCAACTGAATAAACAGGATTGAATTACCTCCCAATTCCATAAAGTTATCTTTAATTCCTATACGCTCAACACCCAGTGCCTGCTTCCAAATATCACAGACTTGTTTTTGTATATCGGATGTAGGTGCAATGAAATTAAAACCTAGACGCGCTTCAATATCGATACGAGGCAGCGCCCCCTTGTCGACTTTCTGATTGGCATTTAGCGGCAGGCTGGCTAGCACCTCAAAGATAGGAGGTATCATATAATCAGCAAGCTGCTGTCGCGCTTTCATTTTCACGCTGGCGATGAATGCTTCTGGATCACGGGGCGTTTCAGAGGTCACAATGTATGCAACCAAAAAGTTTCGATTCGATGTTTCTTGGTTAATCACAACGACGCTATCAATACCATCAATAGCAAGGATAGCCGATTCCACTTCTTTGATCTCTATGCGATATCCATTGATTTTAACCTGATCATCATTACGACCTAAGAAGCGATACTCCCCGTCACTGCCTACCTTCACTAAATCGCCAGTTTTATATAAACGCATCCCAGACAATGAGGTGCTATCCAGTGAAACAAAGCTTTCTTTATTCTTCTGTACTAGGTTTAGATATCCATCCGATAATGCCACACTGTGTATATAAAGCTCCCCAACACCACCTTTTGGTACCAATTGTGCATCTTTAATGACAAAAAAGTTGGTGTTTTGGATAGGCTTACCGATAGGGACAGGACCTTCTAGCGAAGCGACTTCCTCACCTTTAACGGTGAATGTCGAGCATCCAACAACGGCTTCCGTCGGACCATATTCATTGATAAACGTCGCAATTGGGAACCATTTTTTTTGCCAGCTACGCAACTGCTGACTGTCTAACTGCTCCCCTCCAATGACAAAAGTATGCTCCAGCATAGTTTTCCCATCGTCACGACATGCATGACCCAAAGCATCTAAGTGAGCAGGTGTCATTTTGAACACCCAAGGCTGGGTAGCATCAAATAAGTGCTCTTTAAGGCCCTGAATAACCGCACCTAGTCCTTTTTCCAAAATACTTACTGTTTTTCCTAGGCACAGCGGTGTTAGTAGTGATGTGATGGTGGCATCAAAGCCAATCGATGAACTAACCACAGCGCCAGCGTGTTGCGTCTCAAAATAATGCTGAGCATGAGCTAAATAATTCGCCAATCCCAAATGATTAATGGCGACACCTTTGGGCTGCCCAGTAGAACCCGATGTATATAAAATATATGCGCCAAGCTGGTGTAGAGAATCATATTCGATCTCTACATTATGACTTGGTAACGATTTATAGAGTGTATCTTGAACAGTTAAATCAACCGAAATAACCTGATAGTCACAAAAGAAACCATCGTCTGCCACCTCCTGGCTCGTAAGTACAATGGACACGTCACTGTCTTCGAGCATAAATTCGATACGCTCTTCTGGAAGATCCGTGTCAATAGGAACATACGTTGCGCCTGATTTTATACAAGCCAAAATCGCGATGAGCATTTCAACGGAAGGTTCAACAAAAATGGCCGCACGTTGGCTCGTTTCAGCCCCCATACTGCGCATTAATGCAGCTATGCGGTTGGCGCGCACATTTAACTGTGAATAAGTTAGCTGTGTAGTGTTATCTTGCACCGCAACATGTTCTGGATACATGTCGACCATTTTTTCAAATTGACTCACAACGCTGTGCAGATGCTCTGTCACGAAGTTATGCGTTGGCTGCACCTCAAGCTCAGCTACAACAGAGATATCGGCCAAAGTTTGCGTCTTTTGTGAGCACAGTGCTGTTAGGACTTGGACAAAAGTTCGGTGCATACTTTCGATCGTTTGCTGAGCAAATAACTGACCTGCAAAATTCCATCTTGCATTTAATCCTTCATCATACTCGTTAATTGTTACTTCTATATCGTATTTGACTTCAGCACCTTCAGTGGACAATAATTGACTTTGCAAGTTATGCAATTGTAGCTGCTGGCTAGATGACGCTCTTTGGTAGTCAAACATTAACTGAAATATTGGTGCATGACTGGTAGATCCGGATTTGACTACTTTAGAAACGATTTTATCAAATGGTACTTGTTGTAATTTAAATGCTTCAGATAACACTCCCATCGTTTGCTTTATATACTCGTCTACTCGCAATTGCGGTGCCACGTCATTACATAAAACAAGTGGATTAACAAAACAGCCTAGCACCGACTCTAACTCAGGATGAGAACGTCCCGATGCAGAAGTGCCGATGACTATTTTTTGTTGATCACTCCAGCGGGAGAAAGTAAGCGCCAGTGCTGCTTCGAGTATGACATAATGCGATACGCCGAGACAACGAGCTTGCTGTTTCATTGAATCTAACAAATCAACGTGCAATGCTTCCCAAAAAACACTTTGTGTATTACTGCGACCTTGAGCGCGACTGCCGTCTAACGGCAAGCTATGTACAGGTGGTACACTTGCCAATATCTTTTCCCATTGAGCTAAATCCCGCTCAATTTGCTTATCAGATGACTCGACCCAATCAGCATAATCTCCAAATTGGATCCGTTGCTCAGGTAGCTGTGTGGGCTGCGCTTGAGCAAAGCTGTTATATAGCACCTCTAACTCTTTAAATAACAAACCATTAGACCAGCCATCGGTAATAATGTGGTGCAAGCAAAGAACAAATATATGCTCATTTTCTCCTTCCACCGAGATAAGGTAAGGTCTAAATAAAGACGGTTCTGACAAGTCAAAAGATTGTAGGTTGAGTTTTCTCGCTTGCCCTTTGGCATCATCCAAACTATGTACCGTAAGCACTTGTAACACGTCATCTTTTGGCTCGACGTATTCAATCAATAATTCGCCAGCTTGCTCAAGAAAATAACTGTTCAAAATGTGGTGGCGTTGAGACACCAATTGCACAGCCTCACGCAGTGCCTGTATATTTAGCTCTCCCTTAATATACAGACTTGTGCAAACGTTATAAGCAGCACTATTGAGGTCTAGACTCTGTTTTAGCCATATATTCTTTTGGTTTATTGTTGCTTTACTAAAGCGCCCTTCTTTGCGTTGTGGAATAGAGTGTGTAATCGCACCACTAGTTTGTGTCAAATAATCAACCAGTTGCTCTTTGTTTTGTTTTATCTGTTGTGCCAACTCAGCAGTAATTGCACCGGGTTCTGATTTTGTCTTCAGCTTGCCATTATCCAAATAAGGGTGGATCCCCTTCGTTTTTAGCAATTGAAAAAGTTTTTTGGCCGTTGCCATAATTACCACTCCATTTCTTCTAATTCTTCGTTATCTGAGATGACATTGGATGTCTCTTTGTTATCAATAACAGCGTCTATAAAGCTCGCAAGCTCTTCTAAAGTTTGTAGTTCGAATAGTTGTTGGATTTTTATATCCAGATCCCATTGTTTGTATATGCTTGCAATTATCTGTACGGCTAAGATTGAATGGCCACCAAGCTGGAAGAAATTAGCTCGTATACTAATGGGCTCTTCCAAACCTAAAACACTTTGCCAGATCTGCTCCAAACGCTGTTCCGTTTCGCTATTTGCCGCTACGTAATGGTCGTTGTCCGCCAATACCACCAATGGTAATCGCTTCTTATCCACCTTACCATTGCTGGTTAATGGCAGCTCTGCCAGCATTTTAAGTGC
>DRHY01000188.1 GCA_011052985.1 Methylophaga thalassica | reverse complement strand
TTTTAATTTTTGCCAATCCGTTCTGGAATTATTTTCTTGACCGTGTGGCAGGGTAAACGATCATGCTGATCGACTGGTTCACTGTTGCCGCCCAGATCCTTAATTTTCTTGTGTTGGTATGGCTACTAAAACGCTTTTTATATAAACCTATTCTCAATGCTGTTGATGCTCGTGAACAGCATATTGAAACGCAAATTAAACAGGCTGATGAACTAAAGCAGCAGGCAGAAGAAGCACGCACCACGTTTGAATCAAAGACAATGGCATTTGATACCTCACAACAACAGCGCTTGGACGCGTTAGATAAGGATATAGAACAACAACGGAAGGACAGACTAAATACTGTGCGTGAAGAAGCACAACAACTAGAAGAAAAATTGAAACAAGGTAGGGACAATCAGCAGCGTAGTTTAAGCAAACAACTCACTATAGATATTCAAAATGAAGTGTTTGCGATTGCAGAAAAAACCCTGATGGATCTTGCTGATACCTCACTGCAAGATAAAATGACGGCTCAATTTATTAAACAATTACAGGCATATAACAACTCAGAGTTGGTTGAATTTAATCAATCCTTAGCGATTTCAAATGAACCCTTAATGGTTCATTCCGCCATGCCTCTCTCAGAATCACAATGCCAAGATATTGAGCAGGCGGTGAAGGGCATATTCGAGCTGAATAAGCCCATTGCGTTTCTTATTAAACCTGAACTCATCGCTGGCATAGCGTTATTTTCCGATGGACAAAAAATAGCCTGGTCCATCAATGACTATCTCAAATCACTTTCTGACAGTATCGCCAACGCATTCCAGTCTGCTAATAAACCCCAGCAAAATGTGCCAAAGCAAGGTGAAGGGTAATGCCGATGGCATCTAACCAGCCTGAGGCGATTATTGGCAGAGCGATCAGTGAGATTGAAAATGCGCGTCTGTCTTTTGATTTCAATCTGCACACACAGGAAGTCGGTGTAATAACCAGCCTTGCCACGGGGGTAGCTCAAGTAACTGGATTACCCCATGTGGGGTTTGAAGAAGTGGTTCGTTTTCCTGGTGATGTGTTTGGTATCGCATTTAATGTCGATGAAGACGGCATTGGTGTTGTCTTACTTGGTGATTATGCACACTTGCATGCAGGTGACCCCGTAGAGCGATGTGGTTATGTGGTCAGTGTGCCCGTTGGGGATGGGCTGATTGGCCGTATTATTAATCCACTAGGTCAACCCTTAGATGATCTTGGCCAAATCGTCGCTGAAAAACAATTACCGGTTGAACGAATGTCACCTGAGATTATGGATAGGGCAGCAGTAAGTCGTCCCCTAAAAACCGGTATAAAAGTCATTGATGCAATGATTCCTATTGGTTTGGGGCAACGTGAATTAGTGCTTGGTGATAGGCAAACAGGTAAAACAACCATCGCACTGGATACCATCATCAATCAGCGTGATAACAATGTTATTTGTATTTATTGTGCGATTGGTCAGCGCGCCTCAGGCATGGCAAAAGTGATTAATACCTTAAAAAAACATGACGCTTTAGCGTATTGTGTTGTCGTCGTCACCGAAGGTAATGACCCACCTGGATTAACCTATATCGCCCCTTATGCAGCGACCAGTATTGCCGAATTTTACATGCAACAGGGTCGTGATGTACTTATTGTCTATGACGATCTCACCCATCACGCCAGAGCCTATCGTGAACTGTCATTATTACTGAGACGACCACCGGGACGAGAAGCCTTTCCAGGTGATATTTTTTATATACATTCACGGTTATTAGAACGATCCACACAACTTAATAAAACGCTCGGCGGTGGTTCACTCACTGCTCTGCCCATAATTGAAACCGAAGCAGAAGATATTTCAGCCTATATTCCAACAAATTTAATTTCGATAACCGATGGGCAGATCTATTTATCACCGAGTTTATTTGAACTCGCCATTTTACCGGCTGTGGATGTCACCAAATCTGTATCTAGGGTAGGAGGTAAAGCACAACATGCGGCTTATAGAGCAGTTGCTGGTGATTTGAAACTCGCCTATGCCCAATTTGAGGAACTGGAATCGTTCGCTCGTTTTGGTGCTCGTTTAGATAGCCATACCTTAACGGTTATTGAGCATGGTCGTCGAATACGCGCGTGTTTAAAACAGCATGAATTATCACCGTTATCAACGGCAAGCCAAATCATGGTGTTAGTGGCATTAACCGCGAATTTGTTTGATGACGTGCCATTAGACAAGATGTTAAAAGCACAGCAGATGCTCGAGATAGCCAGTAAAAACTTACCCAATGATCTGTTTCTGCGTTTGGATTCTGTTGATAATTGGGAATCCGCAGACCGAGATACGATTATTACAACGGCACGTAAGGCATTAGCTGAGTTCAATGTTGAGTCAACGAACGCATGACTGAAACAGCTACCAGCCTAAGACATAAAATTGTTCGTGCTGACGACTTGGATGCTGTTGTGAGAACGATGAAAGCAATGGCTGCATCGAGTATTGGTCAGTATGAAATGGCCGTCAACGCTTTAGAAGATTATTACCATGCGATTCAGTTAGGCTTAAGTCTCTGTCTTGATGATGTAGCACCTTACTTAGATTCACACACTAGTAACAGCAAACCAACAGTCTTCATTGTGTTTGGTTCGGATCAAGGTCTGGTGGGGCAGTTTAATGCCATGATGGCTGACTTTGTGCACACTGAAATGGATGAGCACACGACATCACAACCACAATTTTGGACAATTGGTGAACGCATCAAAACCGGTCTGGAAGATCAACAATGCGATGTTAGTCAGCATTTTGATTTGCCTGTATCCATCAGTGCCATCACGCAATTAATTGGCGAGTTGGTCATACACATTGACGCTATGCGTGAGCAAGATGAAGTGACGCAGTTTTATGTGTTTCATCATCAACCTGTCAGTGCCTCGCGTTATAAACCAGTCAAACATCGCTTACTGCCATTTGATAAGGCGTGGCATCAGCAATTAAAACAGGTAGATTGGCCAAGTCAGGCATTGCCTGAGGTGTTAGGCAATAACTTCGCCACACTAGGCATGTTGATTCGCGAATTTTTATTTGTCAGTTTATACAAAGCCTGTGCAGAATCATTAGCCAGTGAAAATGCCAGTCGACTAGCGGCAATGCAACGAGCCGAAGAAAATATTGAGGCCCTACAAGACAGTTTGCATAAGCGCTATCATCGCTTGAGGCAAGAAAATATTGATGAAGAATTGTCCGATGTCATCCAAGGCTACGAAGCTTTAAAACTCCGACGTTAACAAACAATACATGACCCGAACAGAGGATAGCGACAATGAAAATAGAGAGCGATACATTTCGAGTACATGCAGGTGATAAGGTGGACTTGAAACAGTGGCCTACTGAAATCAATGCCATCTATGACTCAAAAAAAGACTACAAAAAACAATTAAAATCACAAGTTAAGCAGCTCAGTGAATTACAAAGGCGGCTTTATGCCTCTAATCGCTATTCTTTATTACTTATCTTCCAAGCGATGGACTCAGCCGGTAAAGATGGCACCATCAGACATATCATGTCAGGCATTAATCCTCAGGGCTGTCAGGTCTTTAGCTTTAAGCACCCAAGTTATTCAGAACTGCAGCATGATTTTTTATGGCGCACTAATCAATGTTTACCCGAACGGGGCCGTATCGGCATATTCAACCGCTCTTATTATGAAGAGGTGTTAGTGGTTCGTGTTCACCCAGAGATTCTGCATAGTCAAAACTTACCCGATAAATTAGTTAAAGATGAGGCGATATGGCAACAGCGCTACAACTCCATTAATGATTCGGAACATCATTTATTCCAAAATGGCACAAGGGTGATCAAGTTCTTCTTGCACTTGTCCAAAGAAGAACAGCGTAAGCGTTTTATTGCCCGGATCGATAAGCCAGAAAAAAATTGGAAGTTCACCTCGGCGGATATGAATGAACGAGGGTATTGGGATGAGTATATGTCGGCCTATGAAAAATGTTTAACCGAGACCAGTACAGATGAAGCCCCATGGTATGTTATTCCAGCAGACGACAAAAAAAATGCACGATTGATTACCTCACAGATCATCCTTGATCACTTTAAATCATTAAAAATGGAATATCCGCAAGTCACTGATGAACACCGTGCTGAGTTACAAGCCTGTAAAAAACAACTGTTAAAAGATAAATAAGGCCCTTATCTGTTTTTATATAGTTATGGTGGAGTTGGTGATGAAAAGAACGGGACATAACAGACCATTTGACTGATCTGTCATGCCTTAGACAATTTTACAAAAGCGGTTTAGGTACCAATGATACCACCATCATCTTTTGTGATTAGAACCGTGGTTGCGCGGGGACGTGTTTTACCATCCGATGCGGGGTAACTGATTCCAGGATGTTGGATATTGACCCACATTGCCGTGTAATCTGGACTCCAAGTAATACCCGTCAACTCACAGCCACGTGGGCCGACTAAAAAGCGTTTCACTTCACGTGTCTCTGCATTGGCACACAAGACTTGATTAGTACCCATGTTTTGCATGACCTCATCGTCATCATCGTAATCCGTTAAGATCCATAGACGCCCATCAGCATCAAAGCCTAAGCCATCTGGTGATGAAAAAATATCACCGT
>DRHY01000187.1 GCA_011052985.1 Methylophaga thalassica | reverse complement strand
CTGTCAATGGTGGTGGTCATTGATTGATGAAATGTGACACTGTTTTTGCCTGGCGTCAGTGTCACTTCATTGCCATTCTGCTCGATCAGATATCGATCCTCAGACTGCAAATCACCCTTTGAAGAAAAAGTCGCTATATCACCATTAATCGCCAATACCCCTCTGCCTGAGGTTTCCACCCAAAAACCATTCAGGTTGTTTTTGTCTTTTTGCGATTCAGCTAATGCAGCATGCCCCATCACTATTAAGATGATAAATACCAGCACCTGCATTCTTGCTATTTCTCTCATACTTTCTCCTATGGATGTTGAATCTATTTTTGTTTTATTGATGCCAGCCACTTAATTACCTGTGGTTCATTGGCGTTTGAAGCTTTGCCCTATTCGGTTCAGAAATCAGAACAAAATGGTTTCCCAGTCATGACTTTTTCCATATTCATAGTTCTACCGGATTTGTATGATGGAGTCACTGGTATTTCTTCCAGAATCAATAGACACTAATCACCTGTTCAAACTAGGAGAAAGTATGCAAACGGTTGTTATTTTCGGTGCGGCCAGTGGTTTAGGCGCTGCCATGGTGGAGTATTTTCATGAGCAGGGTTTTAAGGTGATAGGTGTCGCTAGAGTCCCAGCTAAAAACCCACGGTTAGCCGAGCTTAAAGTGCAGGCGCTGAGTTGTGATGCCACCATTCAATCACAGGTAGAACAGACGGTTTCCAGCCTACCAAAAGAAGCTTGGGTCATCTCAACCATGGGCAGTTACCGTGCTGACGTGCCAGTGGATTACATCGGTCATCGCTACCTCATTAATGCCATGGAAGCTCTCGATATCAAGCGTTTTCTACTGGTGACATCACTGGGTTGTGGTGACTCATGGCAATATTTGTCTGAACGCTCTAAACAAGGGTTTGGGG
Organism: Methylophaga thalassica; assembly: GCA_011052985.1. Lineage (GTDB taxonomy): Bacteria > Pseudomonadota > Gammaproteobacteria > Nitrosococcales > Methylophagaceae > Methylophaga > Methylophaga aminisulfidivorans_A. The sequence goes on along the minus strand of DRHY01000187.1, from coordinate 1,790 downwards.
CAGCGGCAAGAGAGAAATCACTGGCCGAGTCCTGGCTGCAAACCAGTACGCTTGATTACACCATTCTACGCCCTGGCGGCCTGAAAGACGGTGATATCACCCACACCGGTCAGCTCTCACAACACCAGGAAGTCCATGGTTTGATTCATCGGAAAGAAGTGGCGAGACTGGCCCATGAGCTACTCAATACTGAACAGAGTGTGGGGCAAATTTATCAATGTATCGACCCAGAGATAAGCTGGTAATAGCTGCCACCGAGACGATAATCACCCCGGCCAGACGTTTAGTTGGCCGAGGTGTAATTCAATATTTGCCTGCTTAATGCTGACTTAAACTTCCTGCTCTATTCCAATTGTCACTGGACTTTCACCCGCTTTAATAGGTGGAGTTTCGTTAATCATCATCACGGTGCCGTTTATTGGAGAAGCTAACTCAGTAACCACATTGCCAAAATAATCTCTCACCTCACCGACGATCGTGCCCTTTTCTACCACACTGCCAATTTCAACGCGGGGGGTAAATAAACCATCAACAGGGCTGGCGACTGATTTCAGTTTGTCATAAATCACAGGGGCTGGATGCGGGATCGGCTCACCCGGTAACATATCCAGAAAATAGAGCGCGTTACGTGACAGTTCAAGCGTCGCTTCAACAAACGCTTCATCACTTTGACCCAGATGACCAATTTCAGTGGTCAGTCCTGGTTTCCCACGCGTCATCGCCGTATTCGGATAAGAAATTGAATTCGCTGGATCACGTGGTCGTTCACCATACATCACGATATGTTGCATACCTGTCGCTTTAGCAAACTCAAAGGTCAGCTCATCCAATTCTTCGCTATCTACAAAGGGGGAATAAACGTGTGGCAGTAGTTGCTGATTCCAGCTACCGGAATGCATATCGATAAGGAAGTCCATCTTACTGATGAATTCACGGGTAAAAAATTCAGCCAGCTGTTCGGTCGGCGTGCCATTCTTCTCACCTGGAAATTCACGATTCAGGTTTTTATTATCCGCTGGATGCAGAGCAACACGGCGAGCATGAAAGCCCGGTAAATTGGCTAGATGCACCAAAATCAACGTACCTTTTAACTGCTTTGCATCGACTTCTTCACGTAAACGTTGCAAGGCAAAAATAGCGGGAAACTCATCGCCATGCACACCCGCCGTTAGCAATAAAACCGGACCTGGCTCCGCACCATGAATGACGGTAACAGGCACTTCTAGGTCTTTTTCTTTGGCCATATAGGAATGTGATTCCCCTGCCTCGGTCAACACATCAGCAAGCTCAAAGGGTGATTGTGCAAAAGCGGTGCTGCTGAGTAATAAACTAAAAAGCCATATGTATTTGCTGACAAAATTAAAACTGTGTTTCTTTCTGATCATCTTAATTCAGACATCCTGAAGTCATTAAAAAGTGTTGAGGTTTACTTGTTTCAGAAATTTATAGCATGGCTGTCAATAGCTACGCTGATGAAAAGTCGCTCTGAACGACTCAATTAAAAAGCTTATTTATCGACCGCTTCAATGACCAAACATGGATACTTATTTTGGTTAGCAGGCAATAAAACTAATGCTTTTCCAAATTTAATACTCATATCAATTAAAAGGCAGAGAGGTGTGATTCGTTTTCCTGTCAGTCTTTATAGCAGAGCTATATATCTGAATTACAATGAAACAACACACGAGAAACAAGGTCGAAGGCTGCAATCTGGTGTAAACACAATGTCGAGTTTGCAAAAAACTCACGCTATTTGAGTGAACATACAGACAATAGTTAGTTTACCCTGG
>DRHY01000186.1 GCA_011052985.1 Methylophaga thalassica | reverse complement strand
TCCAGTCTCGCTTTTTCTATGGCCATGCCCAATGTTATTTGTTTTTGGCCACAGATAAATTGCTCATGATCCACACTTGCTGCAAATACATTACTAGCCAATGCCATACAGCTAACCATAAGTGCAATTCTAATTAACTTTCTCACTATTTCTCCCCGATACCACTTTTTTGCTTATTGTTATTTATTATCTACGTTTTCCCAACAGAAAATAACACCACCTGCGCATAATGTCATCACACAGTACGTCATTAAGTTAAATACTGTTTACCTGACTATTAGGATTTCCTATTTTCTGCTCAGTATTGCAGCAGTTGTGACCTGATATTGTGTAGCTTATTTGACTGAGTTTCTATAGAAAAGCGACTCTCTATATATTGCTTACTAAATCTTTGGGTCTGTTTACACAATGTAACATTAGTGATTAATAAATGAAGAGCATCAGCAATAGTTTCGTTGGTAATCGTATTCAGAACAATGGCGTGCTCTCCAGCCACCTCTGGTAGCCCCCCCCTCCGAGTTGTTATGCAGGCGCATCCAGATGCCATGGCTTCCAATAAGCTCCTACCAAAAGGTTCTTCCCACACTGAAGGCATTACCATGATGCTAGCTTGGCGAAGTAAGTCCATTACACGTTGATTTGGCTGAGAATTCATATATTCAACCGCATCACCTAGACCCGATATGGTAGCAATGACCTCTTTTTCATAGTCCGTTTGCGGTTCTGTTGCCCCATAAAATGCGGCACCAACAAAAACACAACGCCACTCTGAATGTTGAGGTAATACCTTTCTCAAAGCTTGAGCTAATAATAAGGGGCCTTTGTCAGGGACGATTCTGCCAGCAAACACAATAAGTGGTTTCTTTTGTTCAAGCGAAACGGTAAAGGGTAAACCTGAAAGTGCATTAAATACCGTGAATACATTACTAGGGCTGGTATTTTTATAGACGAACCGACTTTTAACAAACTCACTGACACAAATAACGACATCTAATACCTCACAGACCTTAACCCGCTCTGCCGATGTTTTTAATCCTCGAATAGTGTGAGGATCGTTATGTAAGTAGAGTGCAACCCGTAGTTGAGGAAAGGCTTTCTTGATGGCAATAGCAGCGGCAACACGATTATGAACTTCGATTATATCTACAGCCACTTTTTTCAATGCGTTGATGCATTGTTTAGTATAAGATTTAGAGCGCGAAAAGAACTGAATTTTTTTGTCTTCAATACCAATAAAATCAATGTTTTCAAACGTATCATTTTGTTGGTGACCTAATACCGATGTGATCGATTGTTTATTAGTGCCATGAACAAAATCACGTACCGTTAATGCTATTGCGCCAGCCACTTTAGGACCAAACTTTTCTCTCTGAGGTAAGACTACCGCAACCCTAATGAGGCTCATTAAAGATATTCTTTTCGTGTTTTGGCCAAAGACCAAGATAGTGATAACCAAATAATCGATGCAATGGAATTATGGAAGAAACTCATACTTCCCATAATGGGCCAAAACGTGGTCAGAAAAACACAAAAAGCAAATATCCCTACCAACCGTTGAGGTGAAAACCAGCTGTATCTGAAAAAATCTCTGATCACAAAGACTAGAAACACCAGAAACAAAAGGAATCCTATAACGCCTGCTTCAACTAGCCATTGAACGTAAATGTTGTGAGGATGATAACAATTACGGTCAATAAGGCTACCATAATGTTCGTATTTATCCTGACGACATACGTCGCTGTAATTCTTGACGCCAATACCGGTCAAAGAATTGTTCTCCTGCCAGATTCCAATTGCTGGCACAATGACTTTTGCTGATGCGCTGTCTTTCCAGTCAATAATATAGTGGTACGAACTAATAAAGGTTCTATTAATAATTTTTTGCTGTGAGAAGGCAAAAAAGCTCGATAAGATAAAAAAAATCAATGTAAACAGTAACAAAAATTTGCGCTGCCGTTTGAGCACAATAAATAATGAAATAACTATGATGATGCTACCTAGGAACATCGATAAAAAAGCACCACGCTCACCAGTTAGAAAGATAAATATCAAGCCAATGAATAGTGCTGAAATCACGCTGATAACGCGAACACGTTCATTTGTGATGTACTGACTAAAATAGATAAAGCTCACGGCAATGAATATGATGCGTAAGCTGAACGTACCTGGAATCAGTTTATTAAAAGGGCCTGTCAGCCTGACCCCGATCGGTTTGTAACCAAACATATCTGATCCAGTGAAATACTGAATAACGGTATCTACCACAATGAAGATCAGCAGAACAAACACACCCAATTCAAAAGCAAAAAAGCGTTTTTCAGTGGTTAATATCCAAAAACACATCGCTGCTGCAAACAGAGGCCAGCGGTAGTAGCTCAGTCCACCAGTAAAGGCTGACAATGAAAACTCTGCACCGATTGGAACAATGAAACTGATATAAGCCGTAATGATCATGGACATCACAAACCAGCCAGTTGATGCCCACTGCCAGTCTTTGTAGAGATAGCATTTGTATAGAAACAAAGCCCCTAGAATAACAATCGTGATGTCGGCTAATGCTCTAGAGAATAAAAATACCGTTGGCATCAAAGCCAACATCAATAAACCAATCGATTCTTTTGAAGCAACAAACCGCTGCATTAATAGCTTTCTCCAATACTCATCATATATATAGCGTTTTCTATATCAGACATAGTCTGAATAGGATCAATCAGTATGTGCCGTCATCCATTTCTGCTCATTATTCAAAAATGACTATGCAAACGACACCCTATCAAGGTTTTATGACATTGCTATGTCATGCCTTATATAGGAGTAAGCGGTCCATGTATTTTTCTTAATCATAAATTCAGCTTGGTTTAAGTTACGGACATTAGGATGTAACCCGTACCTCAACGAAAGGAGCACAAAATGAAAAACTTAAAAACAATTGGATTAATCGGTGCAGCAACATTAATGATGCAAATGGGCGTAGCTCATGCTGACATGGATGCTGAAGATATTCTTGAAATGAAAAAAATATCTGAAGGTTTAGGGTTGATTTCATTAGAAGAAGCTCAAAAGAACGCTTTATTAGCAAAACCCGGTATCGTGGAAGATGCGGATCTAGAAGACCGCTCGTTTGATAAAGGTTGGGATTATGAGTTTGAAATTCTTGATGCCGATGGCAATGAATGGGAAGTGCTAGTCGACGCTAAAACAGGTGAAGTTCGTGACACCAAGAAAGATTGGTTCTAATTAAATACTGAGGACTACAGGTGAATATCCACCTGTAGTCCTCCCCATTTTTGGGCTTTAGAAAAGCGAAGTTGACCATCATAACTATCGACAATATCGAACACTATTGCCAAGCCTAATCCACTCCCAGGAATCGACTCATCGGCTCTAAATCCTCGCTGGGTTAGTACAGAAAGACTAGTGCTATCACATCCTGCACCATCATCAATCACTGTAATATCAATCCCATTTCCCTCTTTCACAATAGTGATATTCACTTGATGCTGACACCACTTACACGCGTTGTCGATCACATTCCCCAGTAATTCCAATAGATCTTCTCTATCACCATGAAATCGAAGATTGGTATCAATACTCCATGTTATTTCTAAAACCTTATCCTGATAAATGCGTTTAAAGGTATCAGCAAGGCTTATCATTAACTCATCAATATCAATACCTTTACCCGGCAAGGTTAACCCCGCAACACGAGCTCGCTTTAATTCACGGTCAATAATGTATTTGATATCTTTTGTTTGTTTATATATGTCGGCTTTAGCTTCAGGAGAATTTTTCATTTCACGGCTATCGGCTATTTGGTTTAATAAGGTCAGCTGTGTCTTTAACCGATGTGCTAGATTACCTAGGGATTGACGAGAACGACGTGTTTTCGTGACCATACTGCTCATCATACGATTTAATTCGACTAATAATGGTCGTATTTCATCAGGCGCATGTTCGTCTATTTTTTCAATGTCACCTTGCTCTACTTGTTTTAATTGATTTTTTGCTTTATTTAACGGCTTTAATGCTTGCTGAACAATGACATAGAGCAAAACGACAAAGCCAAATAAACCTACTAAAGAAAGAAAGCTAAATGTCCATTGAAAAGCCGCTTTATCTTCCAACATCCAGGTAATGTCCTCAGCAACGGTGACCGTAATATATTGTCCTTGCTTGGAGTATGCGGCAGAGATCGCCAGAAGACTCTGGCCAGAGGGGCCTTGAATGTGATGTCTGGTTTTTATACCTGGTTTGAGTGGTGATGTTTCCAACTCAAAATCCCATAAAGAACGAGAGAATAATTGTTGGTTTTCGGTCTGAACCTTAAAGTAATAACCTGAGAATACGCGTTGATAATTGCTACTCAAACGAGAATTATCAAGTATCAGTTGTCCATTAGCATTAACATGGACATGAGAGATGATGGTCTCACTTTCTGTCTGCAGACGAGTGATGACCTGCTTCTCTATGAATCTGTCAATAGTTAACGTCGTCCATAACCATTGCCCAACCAGTAAGACCGTTAAGAAAAAGGCGAGCCCTGTTAACAGGCGTGCGCGAATCGATTTCATTCTTCGGTAAGACCGAAGATATAACCTTGGCCTCGTCGAGTCTGAATCCAATCCGCACCGATTTTTTGTCTGAGTCTATTAACGTAAACTTCAATCACATTACTGTCTTTATCACTATCAAGCTGATAAACATGATCGGTTAATGTAGATTTTGAAAGCAATTGATTTGGGTGAAGCATGAAGTAACGCAGGAGTTTAAACTCCGTCCCCGTTAATAGGTATTTATCTCCTGTGGTGCTAATTAAGCTCTGTTCTTGCTCATCAACAGATAAACCTTCATACGTCAAAGCACCAACATTTTGACCAGAGAACCGTCGCAATACGGCATTGATTCTGACCAACAATTCTTCCGTCTGGAATGGTTTAGCAAGATAATCATCCGCTCCGGCCTTAAAACCGAGCACTTTATCTTGCCAGTCATCGCGGGCCGTAAGAATAATTACCGGAACGGTATTTTGTTTTTCCCGCCAGCTTTCAAGCACCTCTAGCCCCGGTTTTTCAGGCAAACCAAGGTCAAGTATGACTAGATCATAAGGCTCTATATCCCCCATGGCTTCGGCATCTATTCCATCTACCGATAGGTCGGTGGCATAACCGGCTTTATGAAGTGATTGCTGAAGGTTAGGCCCTAATACAGGATCATCTTCTACTAGCAGCAATCGCATCAATCATCCTCATTTTCTAGTTCAACCAGCTCGCCTGTTTTAGCATCAAGTTCAAGCTCCCAAACCTCACCGCTATAATCGACAATCTCAAGTTCATAGACATAAAGACCATCTTCTTTTTCCAATTCAACCTCTATGACTTGACCCGGTTTGATCTGTTTTGCTTTTTGCAAAATAGTCTCGAGGGGCAGAATATCACCGGCTTTGAGAAGCACTCGAGCCATCGCCGCCGATTCATTCGCGTAGGTGAAAGGTATCCATAAGCCACTAGCCAAGGCCAAATATAGAAAGGTGAATGGGATGAGATGTTTTTTCATATAGCTCGTTTGCTCTCAGATTCTACAGATAATTGTGACTATCTAATCTTAAACCAAACTGAATAGTTACTCGAGCATAGTTAAGAACTATCTCACCCCTCATCTACCCTTAAGTTTCTCTGACAATATGTAAAAAGTGCATATGCTTTTCATACTGAATCAACACATCATCTATTACTTGTTCTTGATTATATCCATATAGATCATAATGCTGACTACCTTCAGCCAAATAGACTTCACAACGATAATAGCGTTTTGTTTCATCTGTAGTTTCTAGTCCATCGACAGCAAAACTAGGTTTTAAGTGACCGATACTATGAACACCATAGATAAAATCTTTTTCGCCGCCATGTAGAACACTTAATTCAATAAAATCCTTCTGCTGAATCACTTCAACTTCCAGATCTGATTTACGCAGCTCTACTGCCACTTTATTTAATGCATTTTTCACAACATCTGATAAAAAGGCTCGCATTAGAGCTTTATCGGGGTATTCGCTCAAGTTTTTCAAGCGTTGCTTCCAGTTTACCTGTCGGCCAGTACTGACTGGCGTATGCGTTGCACCAACAATTCGACGTTTAATACCTTCCATTCTGAGTCCTTTCATTAACCCAAAACACATGATCAACATGATTACCACAAAAGGCAGTGCCCCTGCGATGGACGCTGTCTGCAAGGCTTTCAGCCCACCTGCTAATAATAAGGCTGATGCGACAAAACCTTCAGTGACAGCCCAAAAAATACGTTGCCAAACAGGTGGATTAGGATGCCCCCCAGAGGTAATGGTATCAATAACCAATGAACCAGAATCTGATGAAGTAACGAAGAATGTCACCACAAGAATAGTTGCTATTCCTGATGAAATCATACTCAACGGCATATTCTCAAACATAGTGAATAATGCAATGGGAACATTTTCAGCTACTGCACCTGAGATCACACCAGTCAGTTCTCCCAGTTCCATGCTAATTGCTGTACCGCCGAAAAAGGTCATCCACATGAACGTAAAGCCGACAGGGACAAATAAAACACCAAGAACAAATTGGCGAATCGTTCTACCTCGTGAGACTCTGGCGATGAACATGCCGACAAACGGTGACCAAGCAATCCACCAGCCCCAGTAAAACAAGGTCCAGCCCCCTATCCAACCACTTGGGTCATAGGCGTAGAGATTAAAGGTTTTACTAACAACTTCACTAAGATAGGTACCGGTATTTTGTACTAAGGCTTGTAACAAAAATAAGGTCGGTCCAGCGATAAGAACAAACAACATGAGTAAGATCGCTAACCCCAAATTCAACTCAGACAGACGTTTAATCCCGGCATCTAACCCAGCGACTACAGATACAGTAGCCAAGACAGTAATGCCACCAATCAATGCAATTTGAACAAACACTGAATCGGGCATATCGAACATATAGGTCAAGCCAGCATTTACCTGCAACACACCTAACCCCAAAGATGTCGCCACACCAAACATGGTGCCTAATACAGCAAAGATATCGACAATGTGACCAATGGGTCCGTAGATACGATCACCAATAAGTGGATAAAGTGATGAGCGTATAGTTAAGGGTAAATTATGTCTGAAACCAAAATAAGCCAAGGATAAACCGACAACGGCATAAATAGCCCACGCATGCAGCCCCCAGTGGAAGAATGTAATCGACATCGCCTCTCTAGCAGCGGCTATATCTCCCCCCTGTCCAGTTGGTGGGTTTGAAAAGTGCATTATTGGCTCAGCAACACCAAAGAATAACAAGCCAATCCCCATCCCGGCACTAAATAACATCGCGAACCAGGATAAGTAACCATAGTCGGGTTCAGAATGATCGGGTCCCAGCTTTATCGCCCCGTACGAGCTTACAGCGAGTGAGAGACTGAAAATTAAAAAGATAGCGACGGCAAGTAAATAAAACCAACCAAAGGTGTCCACTATCCATATTTGTGTTGCAGTAAAAACAGCAGAAGCTGTATCAGAAAATACAGCTGCAAAAATCACAAAAGCAATAATTAAAATGGCTGAGCCAAAGAATACTGGCGGATTTATTTCTGATTTATTTGGTTTGTCGTGATTGACAACAGTCTGTTTTGTCATAACGGACTCTCTCCGTGATTTTGTTTAATGTTAAGGCTTTGGCTTAAAAATAATAACCAAAGTTGATATTAAAGCGGGTTTGCCATTCATTATCTAGATTTGCACCTAGACGGTCTCCAAAGGCATCATCACCACCGATGAATTCATTACCATTCGAAGCACTTAAATCAGTGTATATATACCAATTACCACTTGCCCAAGCAGCGCCTAATGTAGCGAGTGCACTATCATTGAAATCACTCTCTTGTTTCATCAAGACACTATATTCCATGTAAGGCATCACATAGTCTAACCAAGGTAATTGGTTCGTTTCGTAGGTATAACTGAGTGAAATAGCAGGTAGCCATGCTTCAGCAGCTATCGTGTTTGGGAAGTCATAGGCTCCCATTTGTACAAGATTATCCGTTCCCAGTGGCTGATTTTTATCAACATCAAAACGGTAATAAGTTAACTGCGTAGCCAAAGTGAAGTTTTGCCATTTATTCACCATATGGCCAGATGCGGCATAATGATGACCATCATCTTCAGGACCACGACTTTTTAACTGACCATATTGCAATGATGCACCAAGATCGGTTTTAAGATCACCTGATACCAAATGAACAATACCACGGAGATTAAACTGATTACGCTCTTCATAGCCTTGCCCTGATTTATTGACGACATCGTAGGAATAACGTGCACTGTCTTTAGATGAACCGGTATAAGTGCCCTCATCAGCCGCGTAATAGGCAATATCCCAGTTCCAT
>DRHY01000185.1 GCA_011052985.1 Methylophaga thalassica | reverse complement strand
GGCTCTTATCTTCCTCAGTAAGCGGGGCTGTGGGCGAAGCCGTCTCTGCAGTGGTCTCTGATGAGGTCGATTCTTCACTTTCCCATTGCATGTGATTGATGCCATAAAACAATGCCACTACGAGACACATTAGTATCAGTACGATAATAAGGCCAATGACTAAACGTTCTTGCTTCGCCTGTTTGGCGCGTGCGATATCTTCACTGATCATGGCAGAAACTACAGGGCTTTATCTGGTGTGGCTTCAAGCTCATACATGCGCGCCATGAAGGTTCGCCATTGTTGGAACTGTTCTTCAATATTACCGGTTAGCTTCACGCTGTTGTTTTCAAATTCGACCACTTGAGGTGACATCTCTAAGTTCACTGATTCACCAAGCTCATTAATCGCATCTTGATGAAATTTGGCCTCTTGTCTGGAGGTGATACCACTACTTATCAACACCGCACCGCCGATACCGCCAGCAATTGTCGCCACGTTTCTACCAAGGTTATTGTCATAACGACTGCCATTCGAACCGACAGCCACGGCAGCGGCAATTAACAAAGCACCACCAATAATTTTCATCAAACCTTTATTTCTGGCTTCTTGTTGTAATCTAATTTCTGTCGCACTGGCTTTTTGCCAGGTTAAATAACTGTCATCCATTTTTTGCGAGAAACCGCTGTAGTTGGTTTGCAGATTATCAACAAACAATTGTTCTCTGACGCGAATAGATTTAACTCGCTGATAGAGCGGATCGGCATCACTAGGCATTCCGAGTAATTTAATCGGCTTTTGCGTGGTATCTAAATAATCAGCAAAGGCTTTATCGTTAAAACTAGAGCCAAAACGAAGCTCGGCAATGTGTTTAACCGTTACCAAATCAGCAGGCTGCTGTTTTAACAAGGCCTCGACGATATCTTTTGCGGCTTTATCAAACACAGGGTCATATGGGTCGATATTGGTATTGCGTGGATTTTTGTAAAAACCTTCACTCACTTCGTAGGCTACATCGTCATTAAGCCACTCTTTACCACTGGCATCAATGACTTGCATATCAAACTCAACATCAATGCCATTGGATTCAACAATTTTGCCAATGACATACACATCACCAGAAGCGGTGGCATCAGGTGTGACTCTTACCGCACCAAATCGGCCGGTATCATCCAGTGCTTTTTTCAATTTATAGGCAAACCGATTGGCTTCAGCACGGCGTAATTCAGGCCAGACGCCTTCTTTTTCGTAATCAGCCTCTTTTTTGGATAATCCGGCTGAAAAAACCGGAATCACCACATCCATTTTGGGGCCGGAGTAGACTTTTTTTGACAGACTTTCATCATAACTCGATGACGCTTTTGGGCCGACGGCTACATTGGAGCCTGAACCAGATGTTGTGGCACAGCCTGTTAATACATGCATGAGTATCAACAAATAAATGAGGTATTTTGACGGTGTTCTAAAACGGTTACTGTTCAACGTTCATTCCCTTGTATTTTCTGTATTCATTCCAGAGCTTTTTACGAATCTCTGGGTCGGTTTCGGATTCTGCCGCCACACGTATTTGGGCTGCAATAGCATCGTCATTATCCGCTGGTGGGATGTCTTCAGGAAGTCTTCCATTATCTAAGGACTTACCCGTTGGCGCTGTGCTTGATGATGTTTCTTCTTCCATGGGGTCAACATCAGCGCTACCTGCAACGTTTGGCGATGACTCAGCTTCACTTTCTGTGCCTTGCATGGCGTCACTGGCAACAGAGCTTGAAGAGCCTTCTCCTGAGCCTGAACTGCCGGCTTGGCCGCCACCAGCAGAGCCATTCGAGGCAGAATTTGAGGATATTGATATATCGCATAACTGAAAGCGATTTAAGGAGTCCGTTAACGCCTGCTCCATTAGCACAATTTTTTCTGCACGCGTTAACGTTGGATCGTTTATATAATCGACATTGGCTGTCGGACAATCAGGATCCGTTTTGGTCACATCGTCAGCCTGAGTAACCCCTGAGATTAGTAAAATACTCGTGAGTCCACCCATCAGCATAACGAGAAAGGTATTTTTATTTATCATCGTTGAAAAAAACGTTCCCGAAGTCGACATAAGCAATCATAAACTTTTTGCATCAACTATGTGACAGCAAAAAGCACAGATATTTCCTGAGCGACTGCTATAGAGGAATCAAGGTGATGCATGTGAAGAGAGAATGTTGATTTCTAGTCATAGGAACGCGTCAGCTTGAACAGCTGACGCCCTAATATTCTAAACTGAGATTTTCTAGGCTGCTAAAAGCCTCAGAGTGTTTGTTAATGACTATTCAGGACTAACACGCCATACCGTATTACCGACATCATCGGCTACCAGTAAACCACCCAATTTATCGACAACAACGCCGACCGGACGTCCATTCGCCTCACCATTTTCATCCACGAAGCCAGTTAATATTTCCTCAGGCAGACCATCGGGTTTACCATTTTTAAATGGCACAAAAATCACTTCATAACCGCTTAATGGCTTTCTGTTCCAAGAGCCATGTTGTCCAACAAATGCGCCGTTGTGATATTTCTCTTCTAGCAAATCTGCTTCATAAAACGTCAGACCTAATGAAGCCGTATGAGCACCTAATGCATAATCAGGTTTAATGGCTTTTTCCACTAACTCAGGTCGTTGAGGTTCCACTCGGGTATCAACATTTTGTCCGTAATAACTATAAGGCCAGCCATAAAAAGCACCGTCTTTCACTGAGGTCATGTAATCCGGCACCAAATCACTACCGATTTCGTCGCGTTCATTGACCGTCGTCCAAAGTTCACCGGTTTGTGGCTGCCAGTCCAGCCCATTTGGATTACGTAAACCTGAGGCAAATAGGCGTTTATCACCAGTTTTGAGATCTACTTCCAAGATGGCGGCACGGTTTTCTTCTGCTTCCATGCCGTTTTCACCGATATTACTGTTTGAACCGACGGTGGCATATAGCTTTGTGCCATCTCCGTTGGCAATAATATTCTTGGTCCAGTGATGGTTAATCGGGCCACCCGGTAGATCTGTCACATGCTCTGGTTTAGCCGTGATTTGTGTTTGTCCCTCTTCATAGGGGAATCGCACAATCTCATCGGCATTCGCGACATAAAAATCATTGCCGATGAGTTCCATCCCAAAGGGCGAGTGTAGATTTTCTAAAAAGACATGGCGTGTTTCAGCGACACCATCATCATCTCCGTCGCGAAGTAAGGTGATGCGATCGGCACTGGGTACGGCTGCACCGGCATCTTCTAATACCATGCCTTTAATCCAGGATTTGAAGCTCCAATCTGATCTTTCACTTTTCGGTGCATTTGATTCAGCCACCAATACATCACCGTTGGGCAATACATACAACCAGCGAGGATGCTCTAAATCAACAGCAAACCGATTAACCATCAGTCCCTCCGCAGCAACGGGTTTGTCATCAATTGCCCACCCTTCGGCGGGCGCAATATTCAAGGTGGGGATGACTGACGATTCGGGTTTGGCCAACACCGGATTAGGACCGAAATCGGCTTGTGAAGGAATTTTAGACGTATCGCCACAGCCACTCAGGCTGATGGCCATGATAGTCATCGCGGCGGTGTATTTATATTGGTGCTGCATAGTGTGCTCCTTACAATAAAAGCTAAAGCGTTAGCTCCATTTGAGAAAATCAATTTCAGTTTAACAATATCGACTTAGTCATCGGATTGATGTGGGTTAAAACGCAGACTTACGTTAACTTAACGTTGTCGTCATATTTTGAAGTGACAATGAAATGATGTAAGAACCACGATTGACCACAAATCCATTAACTCACCATAAAGAGATAGCTGTCATTTTTACGTAAAGACCGAACGATAACATCCGTTCAATGAGACCTTAATATATAGATGCTCACCATTGAACATTGCTTAGTAATACAAACTATGGAATATTTAACGAATATAAACAGCTTATTACAGTTATAAAGGCAGTAGTGAGTTGTTTACTAAAAGGACTAACAACCCCATTCGGAACGGATACCTTGCCATCATCATGGCCTCTTCTCAGAAAAGTATCTATGTCCAAGTTGATCAAAAGTTGGTCTTATTAAAACCGCTGTTATACAGCCACAAATTTAAACCGTGAAAGGTAATCCTATCTAAACAATTTAACTCGGCTTATCTAAGCTATAACCACTATACATGGAGTAATAGATGTTCAAGATGATGTTCTTTTTTGTGTCAATTTTTCTTAGTTTTTCTGCCTTTGCAGTAGGTGAAAAATCTACAGAAAGCATCGGTGATATTGAGGGGCTTTTGAACGATCAAAAAATATGGGCTGCTCATGAGCTTGTTGCTGAGGATAGTTACCAGTCTACAATCAAGACCCCGCTTCGTTTAGGCGTTTTCGATGCTAAGCGTCCCTTGCCTCTTAATTTGGGTGTCACTAATAAGGAAGTAGCGGGAATATCATACTGTACGACCTACTTTCTAGATAAGGATTTTTCACTTAAGGAGGCAAGGTCCTTTTATGAACAGTTCGCTGGCTCGAAGCTGAAATTATTAAATGTTCAGCAAGTCAAAATTATGGGTGGTGGTGGCCCTGTCAGATGGTGCAAATTTACAGACTATAAAGTACTAGCTAGTAAAAAAGAGATAGAACAAGCAAGGCAGAACAAAACAGCTAAATATAACGCCTATCAATTTGAAGGCACGATAAAAGTCCTTGTGGCTCGTTTGCATCCTTCACGCATGATTATGTTTAAGCTAAATGCGGGGAATATCACACAAAAAAGTCTATTTGAACGTTGTGACAAGACGCTGACGATAGACCCGCCTCTTGCTTCACACATGAGAGGGGCTGCGTATTGGAAAAAAGAGGCAACGGTTCATTTAAAAATAGAGGGACGGAAATGTGTTGCGACAAGCGTTGTATTTGACACTAAATAATTATTGCTGTTGGTGAAATATTGACTGAAATAAAATCGATTACTCTGACTCTACTGGGGTTCAGGCAATTGCTTCTTCCCAATTCTATTTATAAACAAGCACCTGGGAAATTTAACTGCTTGCGGTGAATAAAGTGATTAATCACCGCGTTAAATGCAGTGAATAAGCTTGTTCTTGCGGTGAATAAAGACTATTATCACTGCATAATTTGCGGTGATTAATATGTGGATATACCAACACAACAACTGGCCTGATTTTTCGTGGAATGCAGACGTCCTAATTGCCAAGCTGGCCGATATTCGTCATCAGCAGGGCCGTTTACTTGGCAGAATGGAAGCGATCGGCTTTGACTTGAGAAGAGAAGCCAGCCTCAGAACATTAACTAATGATGTGGTGAAGTCCTCAGCCATTGAAGGTCATACTCTTAATCCTGAGGAAGTACGTTCCTCCATTGCTCGTCGCTTGGGTATAGATATTGCTGGTTTGATTCCAGCTAGTCGCGATGTAGAAGGCATCGTCGAAATGATGCTGGATGCGACACAATTTTTTTCCAAACCTTTAACTAAAGCACGTCTGTTTGATTGGCATGCCGCACTTTTCCCAACAGGGCGAAGCGGTATGCACCACATCACCGTGGGCGATTGGCGCTTAGTTGAGAATGACCCTATGCAAGTCGTCTCAGGTCCAATCGGAAGAGAAAAGATTCATTTTGAAGCACCAGCCGCTGAAAAAGTGAATGCAGAAATGAGCACGTTTATAAAGTGGTTTGAGAGTAAAACTGATATCGATCCTGTTATCAAAGCCAGCATGGCTCATCTCTGGTTTGTCACTATTCACCCTTTTGAAGATGGAAATGGCAGGATTGCCAGGGCGATTGCCGATATGGCATTGGCGAGAGCAGATAAGATGCCCGAGCGGTTTTATAGTCTGTCTAATCAAATTGAGAGTGAACGAAAAGAGTACTACTCACACCTTGAAAAACAGCAACGAGCAACACCTGATATCACAGAATGGGTAAGCTGGTTTTTAGATTGTTTGGGTCGAGCTATTACCAATGCAGATGAAACGCTAAGTAATGTTTTATTCAAAGCTAGATTATGGGATAGAGTTAACCAAAACCCGGTTAATGAACGTCAACGCAACATTATCAACCGTATGTTGGAAGATGATTTTGAGGGATACATGAATACCTCTAAATATGCCAAGTTAGCTAAGTGCTCAAACGACACGGCATTACGTGATATTCAGGATTTAGTTACACGTGAACTCTTTATACAAAACCAAGGTGGTGGACGGAGTACGAGTTATAGGCTAATTGGTGAAATAGATTAGTAGGGTTTGTTTTTCAAGAAGTACGACCCCTTGATTTCGCTTTAAGTGGCCAGAAATTAACGTTGAAACACTTGAACATCTGAAGAAGCGATTAAAGTCTCAGAAAAATGTTGGCTCAATCTGGTTAGCCGAAAAAGTGTTAAAGCTGGATTCGTCGGTGCCTGTTTATATTATTGCCTTTTCACCAAAGGGCATCTTTACTCGTACCGATAACGCGGCACAGAAATTAGCAAACGCTTTGAATTTGGATTTCCCCTTTTTTGTTGTATGCCTTAAAGGTGATTCGAAAAAATTTGGCAAGAAAATTAAGGCGATTGGAAAGCGGATACTTTAGAGAGGAATCAAGTACAAATAATGTTCATAAAAAAAATTGTTATATTTTTATCAGGAAAAAATGGTTTGAATAAAAACTTATTGATTCGAATTACCTCATCTCTGTTTTGGAGTTTTTTTCCTCTTATGGTTTTAAGTTTAGTTATGTTTCTTTTTTCTTCAGAAGGACATGACATAATTACTGAGGTTGCATTTATTTTGGCAGTAATCTTCGGACAGGTTATAGCAAAACAGAATACTTATTCAAAAGATGATGGATGGGCAGTTATGCTATGGTCAATTGTTGGTTTTACTATATCAATTCTTATTGCAAGCTTTTATGCAGTTAACAATCAACCCATACCAACCTTATCCAAGAACCTATCTATGTAGCTTATATATTGTTTGCATTGATTGCTCTCGCAATATCTCTGTCTTGGGTCGTTGAACGAGAAAATATAACAAGCGCCAGTTGCTAGACTGGTTTCATATACACTAAAAATCAGTAGTAAATCGCGATTTCGGAGTTAACTCAGTATATGGAAATATCTGACCAAGATTTTGTAGAAGGCCTATTCGCTAAAAGGGTTAGTAATCCTCTTGAATGGTTTAAACACTCACGATCTCTTCTAGCAGCAGCAAGATCGACAAATGAGCGAGCAGATATATTAATAGATTATTGGGAAAAGTCTGATCTCGAAAATGTTGCAACAATGCTATATGGGTTTTCTTTAGAAAATCTTTTTAAAGCTATTTGGACATTTAAAAAATTTGGTTCGCCACATGGTGAAAATTGGATACCAATCGCAGAATTCCCCAAAGAGCTTAAAACACATAATTTATTAGAACTAGCTCGCCTTATCGATAAAGAAGTAGCCGATGAATATGAATTATCATTAACCATACTTCAAGATACAACAACTTGGGCTGGCAGGTATCCTTGTTCTATTAAGGGTAATGAAGGTACTAACATCAGATATTCTCAGGTAAATAAAGATGCTGAAAAAATTTTTAAGAAATATAGTAGGCCATTCACGAGTATCAGCTGATAAATAACATAAGTGTTCGATGTTTTCATTTGGGTGCAGGGAAGATATTTAGGGTCACTATAAAAACTATTAAGAGTGGTTGTACGAAACGTTGCCTCATTGTGAAAAAATAAGCTGACTTTACTCTGACCCTATTGATCTTTCAGCATTAGGCCATATTCTGGATTAATTCAAAAGAGAACTCTGTTATACAAAATCTTGGTGGTGGACGGAGTAAGGGGTATAGGCTAACAGGTGAAATGGATTAGTATGATTTGCTATTCAAGAAGTGCGACCCCCTGATTTACATGCCTTGAGTAAGCTGAAAAAAATCAAACAATCTGACCCTATTGATTCTATTGATTCTTAGGTCTCATCTTTCAACAAACATGGAGGTTATTTTTACACTGACACTAAATATCATTTAAAGAATTAGTGAGCGATGTAGGAAAACTTTACCTGAAACCACTTAACCATTAGTATGCCAAAATATCCTCGGCAAAGCCATGACAACCTGTGGCGAAGTCATCGGGTCGTACTTACTGGAATAAATCACAGACTCACGAGAATGAAAAGAACAGACCTCAAACCCATATCCGTAGAATATGTCGCTGCTTTTCACGGTAGGGAGAGAGCTGGAAAAGATACTCAAACTTGGTTAGTTTCTTTGGTAGGTCATGAAAAAAAAGCATATCTCAAACTGACTGATAATGGACTTTTAACCATCACTGAATTAGCTGCCTCCCAAGTTGGTTCGTCACTTGGTCTAAATATTCCTACTCCATATCTAGTCGAATTAACCAGAGGCGATATACCTGATTATGTAGACTTCACTATCAATGATGTTACATATTGTTTTGCATCTGAAAGTTGTGGTGAGGGAGCTGTAAGTTTTGAAAGGTTAGGAGCAGAAAATAAAATAACCCAAAACTGGAAAGACAAAGACCAAACAATCATCTTTGACGAATGGATAGCCAATACAGATAGACATCAAGGCAATTTAGTATTTACCCCTGAGAACAAAACCTTTTGGCTCATTGACCATGGTAGAGCTCTAGGGGGAATGCCATCAGAGTTTTTTGACTTGAGTAATCCAGCCATTGATGTGAACAATCAACTTTTAAAAGATATTTCACCAACGACTGAAGAATATAAGAGGCACTTAGCTGAAAAAGCTAATCAGCTGATGTTGAGCTGCAAATGCATCAACATCAACCAACTCGACAAAGACAACAATTTCATCAAAATCA
This sequence comes from Methylophaga thalassica, assembly GCA_011052985.1. Lineage (GTDB taxonomy): Bacteria > Pseudomonadota > Gammaproteobacteria > Nitrosococcales > Methylophagaceae > Methylophaga > Methylophaga aminisulfidivorans_A. Next base: position 1,372 of record DRHY01000185.1, on the reverse strand, counting down.
GTCCGTCGTTTTCAAAACAGGATGTGATAACATTTCTCACTGAAAGAATAGAGCTAACAGTTCAAATACTATGCAAGAAACTAGGCGGACAATTAACCCTACCAATGACTTAATTGCTGGTCAGTGGTGTCCTATATATCTTGAACCTATTCGGCATTCGGGTGAATTGATAACAATTGCTGTAGCTCTCCTTTTCAACGATCCTAAACAAAACAGACTCATATCAACATTACCGAAAGATATAACAAAATGTATCTATAAAGAACGTTCACACCAACTGTTTAATTTGGCTGAGCTAGTATTAGAAGAGTTAAACCCGGTAATAAAAAAATCCTCAGATATTACAACTTATCAATTTAGCTTAGATGGAATATCATTTGGTAAAGTAAAGCATATTAGAGAAAAAAATATAGATTCGATGATACGTATTGCTGTGAATAGTAGCTCATCTCTCTCTAATATTACTGGTATGCAAGAAGCCACAGACGAACCTGAAGAAAAATGGCAAGATACAATAAAACAAATTGTGACTAATACTAGACCATCCCTAGCGCAATCATTTAATAGGCCACTGATACTAAATAAACGTAAAATTGCAACTATTGGATTTGTAAACAATAAATTAGTTACTAATTTTCACGATATTAGAAATAAAAACTTCAGCCAGCTTCTTACTTTTTATACAAAGTCACTTTTAAATTTGAAAAATTTTGCTGACTCAACTCCACTTGATATTAATGGAGAATTCTGGAAAGGATTAATCTTACATCGTCCAAAGCTTTCAATGAGAGAGTTAAAAAGATATAACAACAGCATTGAAACGCTTGAATATTATGCAAATAGCCTAGATATCAATATTCGACAAGTACAAGAATCTGAAGAAGCTGCAGAAATTATTCTAGCCAGCGCGAATAATTCAAATTAAATTAATACATTACAAACACATACTAAAAGGACATAGTGGATGATAGAGAGTTGGAATGATGTAGTATTAATTTCCTTAATCTTAGGGTTCTCTATAGTCTACTTTCTTTGGGTTACAGTTTATATTCTGAAAACAGTTTTTGATGAGGTTAATTCAAAGAAGTTCAAAAAAGACTTCATCGCTGCAGTGATTCACAGCAAACCAACTTGGGAAGAAATTCAAGAAATCATAAAACTTTGTAAGATCAGTCGTGCAAGAGCTTACGAAATAATTCAGATCGTGATGAGAGACATCTTAATAGGTAACCTGAGCTTCGGATAAGAAATTACTAATTTAAAGGAACTAAATGCTCGTTCCATGATCCGATCATTCGACCAAGAGTGATTAGAACAAAAAGGAACGAGCATGAACAAGTTAGTTGAAACGTACTGTGATGTCGATGATTTT
>DRHY01000184.1 GCA_011052985.1 Methylophaga thalassica | reverse complement strand
TGATGAAGATTTTTCCGGGCATGGTGGTGTTTTCAAACGGCACATAACGCAGATACTCAACCTCCCAGCCAGCCTGTTGCAGCGTTTTTAAACGTCCCTGCTCATCTAAGGTTTTGTTATCGACCCCTAAGCCTGAGAATGGAATGCCTTTCACCCACTCACGTAAGGCACTAACGGGAAGCTGCAAACCAACTGACTCCGCTAACAATTGTTCTGGCGTAGCGGCTGAGTAGGTATCGCCGTTATCCACTGTTAACGTCACTTTATGTTTATTGCCCGTTAACACCGCGCCACCTTGTGAAAAAGGCCCCGCTAAGCGAATCACATAGACATCGCCATTTTGCTGCCAAGTAATACCTGCATTCACGCCCTCATCAGCTTGGGTGATAGCAGTTCTGCCACGTAGCGCCCAATTAGTCAGCTTGTTCATTTCCACATGGCGTTTTTGCCATGCTTGATCTGGCGTTGTCGGCCCAGTAGATGTTGGTAATGTCGAACAGGCGTTTAATAAAAAACTAGCCAGCGCTAGCCAAGCTAGTCTCATACGCCAAGCCTTTGCATGGTTTCTTTTAATAGGCCGTTATCTTGATCTTTCTCCAAGCCTTGCTGCCAGACTTTTTTAGCTTCTTTTTTCTTGCCCTGCGCCCATAACACTTCGCCTAAATGCGCGATAAACTCAGGATCAGGCTGCGCTGTTGCCGCTTGGCGAAGATACTTTTCAGCTTCATCCAACTTACCTATACGGTAATACACCCAACCCAGACTATCTAAGTAATACGGATCACCAGGTTTAATGGCCAAGGCTTTGCTGATTAGTGCTAAGGCTTCTTCATAACGATCAGTGCGATCCGCCAATGTATAACCTAACGCGTTCAGTGCTTGTGAGTTGTTTGGGTCTAACTCTAGAATTCGACCTAAATCTTTTTCTAAGCTGGCGAGCTTATCAATCGACTCAGCGACCATGGCACGACTGTAAAGAACATCAATATTGTCAGGATATTGGCTCAACGTCTCAGTCAACAGATCATATGCCTGCTGCTGCATTCCATTATCGCGCAATAAACTTGCTTCAAATAAGTAATATTGTAGGGCTTGCTGTGGCAAGTCGTTTCTCAGTTTGGCTAAATGTTGGCGCGCTTTATTAATGTCCTTATGTTCCACTAATAAATTAATGTAATGTGTTTGCGCCATGTTGAAGCGACTACTTTGAACGGGCACTGACGCAAACCACATCATCGCTGCATCAATATTGCCATTTAGTTCTTCTGATATGCCCATAAAGTAGGCGGCTTGGTTAGTCGGGTCACCCACTTTTAGTAGGTCATTGAAATAAGACTTCGCCGTTTCACCGTCTTTTTCTTCTAAAGCAAGCAAACCAAGGGCATATAACACGTCGCGATTTTCAGGATTAGTCAGTTGAATTGATTCGAACACTTGTTTGGCTTTATCAAGCTGACCGTCATCACCCAATAATTTACCGTAAGTGAAACGCAGCTCATCGGTGGCATCGTCTTGTTTGGCTGCTTTTTCAATCAGCTTCAGTGCTTCTTTTGATTTACCAAGACGCTGCAAAGTATCGGCTTTTAAGATCAAATAACTTTGGTTGTTAGGCTCTGCATCTAATAAGGGGTTAATTTCAGCGAGCGTTTCTTCGTATTGTTTATAGAAAAAAGCCAAGCGCGCATAGGAATAATGGGCTGCGGGATTGCCTTGTTGATATACATCTAGTTGTTTGACTGTTGCCAAGGCTTGCTCAGGGGAGGCGACTTCAGCCAGATTTTCTGTCACACGGACGAGGTACAGCTGTTCTTTTTCCGGTGCCAAGGCCAGTGCTTTGTTAATCGCTTTTATGGCACCATCGTAGTCTTTATCGATCATCAAAAATGGCGCTTGCATGATGTATACATCGGCATTACTTGGATCAACCTCAACCCATCTATCTAGAGCGTGATTAATACGCTGTTCATTTCTAGAAAGGGTCGCGACTTGCGCACTTCGGCTAGCCAACTTCGGTGAATCCACCATATCCGCTGCACGTTCATAGAGTTCTACCGCGGCACCAATTTCGCCGCGTTGTCCCGCCACTTCTGCGGTCAAAATGTAGTACATCAACTCAGGGGAAAGCGGCAGTGTTTCTTCAGGTTGCTTTTCTACTTCGGGGGATACCGCCACTGTTTTAGTGTCCAGAGCAGGTTCTGTCTGGCTTTGTTTGATGGGCGCTGATGAGCAGGCGGTCATCGTGGCAGTAAGACCGACAAGGGCAATAAATTTAGCGCTTATCCCTACATTCTTCATGAATGATTGCATTGATTCCATATAAAAACGACCTGAAGGTTTGATTTTGATAGAATGGCGAATTGTTTTAACAGTTAATAGACCATTGTAATTATGGCTGTAAAGTTTATCAGCATTTACTAACGACTTTTTCTTAATATGCATCTTGTCACCTATGGCATCAACCACAATACGGCTCCGGTTCATATCCGAGAGTTGTTTGCGTTTGATCAAAGCATGTTACCGACAGCATTATCGGCGCTGCATCAACACGTCTCGGTACTGGAAGTCGTTATCTTATCGACGTGCAATCGCACAGAGGTCTACTGCTGTGTTGATGCCGAATCAGACAATGATATCCTCGCTTGGTTGCATGCGTTTCATCAACAAGAAGAAGGTAGCATCAGCCCTTATCTCTATCATCATCAAGGCGCAGAGGCGATACGACATTTATTGCGTGTGGCATGCGGCCTAGACTCATTGGTGTTGGGCGAACCACAAATCTTGGGCCAATTAAAAGACGCCTTCAGCCAAGCCCTCAATGCTGAGACTTTAGGCAAATCATTAGGGCGACTATTTCAACACGCGTTTGCTGTTGCTAAACAAGTCAGAACCGATACCGCCATTGGCAACAGCCCTGTCTCTGTAGCCTTTGCCGCCGTCAGTCTGGCGAAGCAAATTTTTAGTAACCTTGCTGACTCTACCGCCTTACTTATTGGCGCTGGCGATACTATTGAACTGGTTGCCAGACACCTACATGACAACGGCATTAAGCGCATTATTATTGCCAACCGCACTATTGAGCGTGCCCATAATTTGGCCGCGCAAGTAGATGGTTATGCCATCAGTTTAAGTGAGTTGCCCGCCCACTTAGCTGAAGCTGATATTGTGGTCAGCTCAACCGCGAGTCAGCTACCGATTTTAGGTAAAGGAGCCGTTGAACGTGCCTTAAAAATTCGCAAACGGAAACCCATTTTTATGGTCGATATTGCCGTACCACGTGATATTGAAGCGGAAGTGGGGTCACTGGAAGACATCTATCTCTATTGCGTTGATGACTTAAAAGAGATTATCGAAGAGAACATTCAATCCAGACGTGATGCGGCTCTACAAGCAGAAGAGATCATTGAAACCCAAGTTGATCATTTTCAAGCCTGGTTGCGCACACAAGATGCTGTTCCCGTGATTCGCTCAATCAGAGATAATGCCGAAGAAATTCGTGAACAATCATTAACACGAGCACTGAAACAATTAGAGCAAGGTATAGCACCAGAACAGGCGCTCAATGAACTTGCTCGCACATTAACAAACCGTCTACTGCATGAGCCTAGTCGTCAACTTCGCCAGTCTGGCTTTGATGAAGAAGGCCATTTACTGAATGCAGCCAGACAACTGTTTAATCTTAAGGATCCCAAGTGAAAGACTCCATCAAACACAAACTAGAATCGCTCGTTGATCGACATGAAGAAATCAGTGGTTTGCTGGCCGATCCTGACACCATGGCAGATCAAAATAAATTCCGTACCTTATCTCAAGAGTACGCCCAGCTTGAACCTGTGGTGAATAACTTCAACCAGTACACAGACACCCTTTCAGCCATTGAAGACGCAAAGCAAATGCTGCAAGAAGATGATGCTGACATGCGTGAAATGGCAAAAGAAGAAATCAAAGAAGGTGAAGACACGCTAGACGAGCTGGAGCTGACATTACAGAAGTTATTGTTACCAAAAGATCCCAATGATCAACGCAATATTTACCTTGAAATTCGCGCCGGAACCGGTGGTGATGAGGCGGCAATATTCTCAGGTGATTTATTCCGTATGTACACGCGTTATGCCGAATCTCGCCGTTGGAAAGTAGAAGTGATTAACGCCCAAGAAGGTGAGCACGGCGGTTATAAAGAAGTCATCTGCCGCATCGTGGGTGATGGCGCCTATTCACGACTCAAATTTGAATCCGGTGCGCATCGCGTACAACGTGTGCCAGCGACCGAATCACAAGGCCGGATTCACACCTCAGCTTGTACCGTCGCGATTTTGCCCGAAGCCGATGAGATTGATGAAATTGATATCAATCCGGCCGACTTAAAAGTCGATACCTACCGTTCACAAGGTGCTGGTGGTCAGCACGTCAACACGACCGATTCGGCTATCCGTATTACACACATCCCCACCGGGATAGTCGTCGAATGTCAGGAAGAACGTTCACAGCATAAAAACCGCGCTAAAGCGATGTCAGTACTGCAATCTCGCATCATGGCTGAAAAGATTCAAAAGCAGGAAGCAGAAGAAGCTCAAACACGTAAATCACTGGTCGGTTCGGGCGACCGCAGTGAGCGTATTCGTACGTACAACTACCCACAAGGTCGTGTCACCGATCACCGTATCAACTTAACCTTGTACAAACTGAATGAAATCACCGAAGGTGATCTTGAACAAGTGATTGAGCCGCTGATTAATGAATACCAAGCGGACCAGTTAGCCGCGCTTTCAGGCGAGAGCTAACCAATCACGTGGTGGCAGAAAGTCCGTGTAAAGACGGGCTTCTGCCGAGCCAGCTTCTGGCTCCCAATGATAACGCCACTTCACCAGCGGTGGCAGTGACATTAGAATTGATTCGGTGCGGCCACCTGACTGCAAACCAAATAAGGTGCCACGGTCATAGACTAAATTAAATTCAACATATCGCCCGCGGCGATAGAGCTGAAAATCACGCTCACGTTCACCATATTCAACATCTTTGCGTTTGGTCACAATCGGCGCATACGCATTGATATAGCTATCGCCAATAGATTGAAGAAAAGCGAAACAACGATCAAAGCCCCATTCGTTTAGATCATCAAAAAACAAACCACCCACACCACGACATTCGTCACGATGTTTGATGTAAAAATATTCATCACACCACTTTTTAAAGTCGGCATAGACGTTTTCACCAAAAGGATCACAGGCTGTTTTCGCCGTTTGATGCCAGTGGATTACATCTTCTTCATTGCCGTAATAAGGGGTTAAGTCATAACCGCCACCAAACCACCAAATGGGTTCTTCACCGTCTTTTTCGGCAATGAAAAAGCGCACATTGGCATGCGATGTTGGCACATGTGGGTTATGTGGATGTATCACTAATGACACACCCATCGCTTGATAACTTCTGCCTGCTAATTCTGGTCGATTGGCTGTAGCTGAGCCTGGCATGCTGTCACCACTTACCTCGGAGAAGTTAACGCCACCTTGCTCAAACACGGCACCATTGGTTAATACTCGGGTACGCCCACCACCACCTGTGGGGCGCTGCCAATCATCAATTTCAAAGGATGCTTGACCATCGATTTCTTCTAAGGTCTTGCAGATATTGGCTTGTAAGTTAAGTAGGTACTCACGTACAGCATCAATATTGGGTTGGCTCATCGAATAATGGCTCCGGTTTGTGCATCACGAATTTGGCTTGGGTTTTTATTTCCACCCAAACTGCCACCCAACACATAATCAACGTCAGGCAATTGCCAACGCACTTGATGAACATTTTTGGCTGGTCGTAAACCGGTCAGATTGGCACTGGTCGACACAATGGCCCCACCAAATTGTTCACATAGCGCTCGCGTTTGGGGATGGTCAGTGACACGAACAGCGATGGTGTCATGTAATCCGGTTAATAGGAAAGGCACATTTTCTCGAACAGGTAACAACCAGGTAACGGGCCCTGGCCATGTTTGATTAAGCTGCTCTAATACCTCAGCAGAGACGGGTTTAATAAAGTCTTGCAGCTGGTTAAAATCAGCTGCAATCAAAATCAATCCTTTGTGCCAAGGACGCTGTTTTATAGCAAGAAGCTGGAGAATCGCTTCCTCATCCCAGGGATCACAACCTACGCCAAATACCGCTTCTGTTGGGTAAGCAATGACCTCACCTGCATTCAGGTGTTTCACTGCTTCACGAATACGCCAAGTGGTGTGTGTCATCGCTAGTACCTTTTATACAGTTTGCTTGAATGCCTTCTCATAAAAAAGGGTTACCGAGTAACCCTTTTTTATATTTATTTTGCTTGTTCTCGGGCAATGGCTCGATAAGCAATATCATTGCGGAAATAAGCATCTTTCCAGCTGATTTTTTTTACGGCTTCATAGGCCGCGGTTTGTGCTTCTATAACCGAGTCGCCTAATGCTGTGACACATAAAACACGCCCACCCGAAGTAACTACTTCTGCGCCCTGACTTGCTGTGCCAGCATGAAATACTTTACTGCCATTATTTTCAGCTTCAGCAATACCGCTAATCACATCACCCTTTTTGTAACTATCAGGGTATCCACCAGCAGCCATCACTACGCCAATAGCTGAACGGGGGTCCCATTGCACATCAACTTTATCCAAGCGTTTATCTAACGCCGCTTCACATAATTCAACTAAGTCTGATTGCAGACGCATCATAATCGGTTGTGTTTCAGGATCACCAAAACGGCAGTTATATTCCACTACGCGCGGTGCGCCGTTTTCATCAATCATCAAACCCGCATATAAAAAGCCGGTGTAAGGACGACCATCAGCCGCCATGCCTTTTACTGTTGGCTCAATGACTTCAGCCATAATTCTGTCAAACACCGAGTCAGTCACAACAGGTGCTGGTGAATAAGCACCCATACCGCCGGTATTTGGGCCTTTATCACCATCATCACGTGCTTTGTGATCTTGTGATGTCGCTAAGGGCAGAATGTGTTCACCATCAACCATAACGATAAAACTGGCTTCTTCTCCGGTCATAAATTCTTCAATGACAACACGGCTTCCCGCCTCACCAAAGGCATTGCCAGATAACATATCGTTAACCGCAGTAATGGCTTCAATTTCTGTCATCGCCACAATCACACCTTTACCTGCTGCTAAGCCATCAGCTTTGACAACAATCGGCACACCCTGTTGTTGAATATAAGCAGTGGCTTTAGCGACATCGGTAAACACAGCATAGGCAGCCGTTGGAATGTGATGACGCGCCAAAAAGTCTTTGGTAAATGATTTTGATGCTTCCAGCTCGGCGGCGGCTTTTGATGGACCAAAGCAACGTAGACCCGCAGCTTCAAAGGCATCAACAACGCCCATAGTCAGAGGCACTTCAGGACCAACAACGGTTAAACCAATATCATTCTCTTTGGCATAGGCGACAAGGCCTTTAATGTCATCAACCTGAATATCGACATTACTGACATTTTCTTCACTGGCGCTACCTGGATTACCAGGGGCCACAATGACTTCTGAACAGTTGGCTGATTGACTGAGTTTCCAAGCGAGTGCGTGTTCGCGCCCACCACTACCGATGACTAATACTTTCATAAATGACTGCCGGAGAGACTAAAAAAGAAGCCATAATACCGTAGATAAAGTCATTTCCAAACCACCAATAAGTCTAAGACTGTCGGTGCATTTGTTCATTTTTGTTCAGCTATCAGCGAAGTCGTCTTACTAGGCTTGATCTACATCAAGATATACGCGGATAAGCCTTTGTCGTTTTTGCTCACTGGTTATACTTTCCAACTGATTTTGGAGGGTAATAAACATGATAGATGCGATTGAATTTGATGCTGACTTGATTCGTCGTTATGACAAAGCTGGGCCGCGTTATACCTCGTATCCAACTGCCGTCGAGTTTCACCAAGGATTTAATGCCGAGGAATATGCCAAGCATATCGCCATATCGAATCAACGAGGCGGGCCTCTATCACTTTATTTCCATATTCCGTTTTGCGACACCGTTTGTTTTTACTGTGCTTGCAATAAAACCATTACTAAAAATAGGCAACACGCCGAACCTTATCTGAAAAATCTCTATCGTGAAATTGAAATGCAGGCGGCTTTGTTTGATACCAGCCGAGTAGTTGAACAACTGCATTGGGGCGGTGGCACACCGACATTTTTGAGTCATCAGCAAATGCGTGACTTGATGGCAAAAATCCGCCAGCATTTTCAGTTAGCTGATGATAATAAAGGCGAGTTTTCTATTGAGATTGACCCACGCGAGGCTGACGAAACCACTATTCGATTGCTTCGCGACATCGGCTTTAATCGTATTAGTTTAGGGCTGCAAGACTTTAACCCCAAAGTACAAAAAGCCGTCAACCGGATTCAAACCGAAGCAGAAACCTTTGCTGTGCTTAATGCCGCACGAGAATACGGTTTTCGTAGTATCAGTTTAGATCTGATTTATGGCTTACCTCACCAAACAGTTGAGAGCTTTAGTGACACCTTAGATAAGGTTATCGCTGCCAGTCCTGATCGTTTATCAGTGTTCAACTATGCGCACATGCCCGATCTTTTTAAAACCCAGCGCCAAATCGTCACCTCCGACATTCCTCTTCCGCAGGTCAAACTTAAGATTTTGCACCGTACGATAGAAAAACTAACGGCCGCGGGTTACGTATATATTGGGATGGACCATTTCGCCAAACCGGATGATGAACTCGCCATCGCTCAGCAACAGCGTCAGCTTTATCGCAATTTCCAAGGCTACTCAACACGGGCAGACTGTGACCTGATTGGCTTTGGTGTCACATCCATTGGCAAAGTGGGAGAGGCTTATAGCCAAAATGTGAAAACACTTGATGAATATGATCAGCTAATCAACAAGGACACCTTACCGGTATTTCGCGGTGTCAGCTTTGATCAGGATGATAATTTACGCCGTGAAATCATCAATCAGTTGATGTGCCATTTTGCTGTCGATATCCCTGCAATAGAAAGACAATTTTCGATTAAATTTGCTGACTATTTTGTCGATAGCGTTGAAGAACTAAAACAATTTGCTGATGATCGCCTCTTAACGTATAACTTGGAGGCAATCGATGTATTACCCGCTGGTCGATTGTTGATACGTAATATCTGTATGGCATTTGATAAATACAATCAACAAAAAAGGCAGCGATTCTCCAAAGTTATATAGGCTCATGCTCGAAAAAATTAAGCAGTACTTCATCTTCGGTAGATTAGGCGTCAAACTTTATGTGTTGGCTGTCATCACTGGACTGCTCTCAAGCTTAGCCATTATCTTGCTTCGACTCACTATTGATTATGGCCAAGCAGGCTTATTTCCCACAGGGGAAATGGAAAGTTTTAGCGATTTACCTTGGTACTGGCTATTGTTTATGCCGATTGTCGGTGGCTTACTTATCGGCTGGCTCTTCCATGGTTTAACCGCTGAACAACGCAATACCGGTATTTTGCATGTTATTGAACGCCTTTCTGCCTATGAAGGCCGCCTACCCTGGCAAAATGCCGTACGTCAGTTTATTGGAACCAGCTTAGCCATTATCACTGGTCACTCTGTCGGCCGTGAAGGTCCCGGCGTTCACCTTGGGGCTGCTAGCGGAAGTCTTTTAGCAAGTGGCCTTGAACTGCCAAATAATAGCGTTCGTGTACTCGTAGCCTCTGGCTCGGCTGCTGCCATTGCAGCCTCATTCAATACCCCCGTCGCCGGTGTTATTTTCGCGATGGAAGTCATCATGATGGAATATAACATCGCCAGTTTTATTCCAGTCATTCTGGCTGCGGTAACTGGGGCGGTTGTCTGCCGTCTCACCTTTGGCCATGACACCGTATTCAGCGACTTATCTGCTCAGATGACCTCGCTCTGGGAACTGCCCTATATTATCTTCATGGGCCTGATCATTGGCCTGCTCGCCACACTATCGCTGAAAAGCTTTGCTTTCTTCTCAAATACCTTCACCAATCATCCCTCATGGTTACGCCCCACCTACGCAGGTATTTTGATGGGGATTTGCGGCATGATGGTGCCCGAAGTCATGGGCATGGGTTATGGCGTTATTGATAGTATCTCGGCGAACGATATTGGCATCATGAGTCTCGTCGTTATCTTAGTACTGAAACTGTTTTTATCTTCTGCCTGTGTTGGTTTTGGTATTCCAGCCGGCATGGTCGGCCCAACCATGGTGGTCGGTGCGTGTGCCGGGGCGATATTGGGTTATATCGGCAACCAATTAGTCCCTGATATTTCCTCATCAATGACCTTTTATGCCGTTATCGGCATGTGTGCGATGATGTCAGCCACATTAAAAGCACCGCTTGCGGCGCTAATGGCGATGTTAGAACTCACCGGTAACCCGGATATTATTTTGCCGGGGATGTTGGCCATCGTTTTCTCAAGCTTGGTGATTCATGACTATTTCAAATTAGATGCCCTATTCGTCAGCATTATGCGGATGCGTGGACTCGACTTTCAAAATGATCCGGTTTCGCAGACCTTACGCAAGATCAGTGTCGGTGCAGCAATGCAACGTAAATTCGTGGTACTCAATCAACAAATCAGCGCCCAGCAGGCCATGAGTACGTTAAAAGACTCGCCTGAATGGGTCATCATTACCCGCGACCGAAATCCTATCGCCTTGATGCCCGCCAGCGATTTGGCTCGTGCTGTTACCGTCAAAGACATGGGTGACGACACCGAAATCGATTTAATGCAATTCCCGGCATCACGACGAGATATCCATAAAATATCGCTACATACCAGTCTTCATGAAGCCTATAAAGCCTTAGGAGAACATCATGTTGAGGCGCTCTACGTCAGTCGAATGAACGCCCCAATGATAGAGAGAATCTATGGTGTACTGACCCGAGAAATGATTGAAGCCCACTATCAATTACCGGCATCTGTAACAAAATAGTCAAAGAGTAGTGAACAATTGTGAAATCTTCGTTATAATGTGCCGCTTGTTGCCTAGGTGGTGAAATTGGTAGACACAAGGGACTTAAAATCCCTCGCCCTAATCCGGCGTGCCGGTTCGATTCCGGCCCTAGGTACCATACGAATATGAGAAAGCCCCTGCAGTTAATTCTGCTGGGGCTTTTTTGTTTGTGCAGCTATCATTCATCATCAGAAATCACGCATAAAAAATACTGGGGTTGCCGTTAGATCGTCTTTTTGGTCTAAGCCTTTTAGAATCGGTTGCTCATAAGACAAACAGGCTCAAAATGATTAAATACCAAGCTAAAACATTCTGGCTTAACATCTTCCTGACTGTCTTGTTCGCTTTTACATTGCCTTCAGCCGAAGCAGGTTTCATCTCCGGCTTGTCGAAATTAGGGAAAAGCATTGATGCACCGGATAAACCTCACGGCTCATCATTTCGGCTTGCTGATGAATTAGCCCATTACCCGGAAGGCAGTGTCGCCGAAATTAGTTTTAACCATAGCCAAAACCAATGGCTGGCAAAAACACCGGATGGCAAAAGCGTATCTGTTCATGAGTTCTCAGAAAATGCGGCGGATGCAAATAAACAAGCCATTTTGTTACTCGCTGAGAGAGATCTGCCGTATTCCCTCGACGCTTTCAAAACACTACCCGCTGACGTTGTCATCAAACTCAAATCACGGCATGGCAAAACCTATTCCTTAAGCGGCACCCCAACAACAACCCAACTGATTGATAAGCACATTAGTATCGACATTAGTGATATCCGTGCATTAAAAACGGCATTGTGGCAGTTACAACGGCCCGTTACCTCGGTAAATATGCGTTTGATTCAACTGGCTGATAATCCTGATGTCATGCTACCTAAACAAAATTACGGTTCAAAAATACCGGTGGATAACGTCGGCATAAACCAGTTGCTGAAAGCACTCAAAACAATGCGTCAGCAAACCTTTGCTATTTCAGCCAAGGTAGAAAATGGCTTTTTGCTACATGGCAAAGAAAAAATCGCTGTCAAAGATTTGGAAAAGGTCGCAGCTGATAGAGATATCAGCCTGATTATTCTGGGTTCGGACAAACCGAAAAAGACCTTACAAACATTGGCTAAGGACTGGCAAAAAAAGAAAGATGACGGCAGTTTAAATTCATACACAACAGGTGATTTTTACAATGCCTTTGCACCTAAAAATTCATCAGCTCCCATCGCAGTTAATATTGATCCATCAGGGAAGTTACGCACCGCACTGCATTTTGATCATCGCGCACCAACTAAAACAGCCGTCGAAAAGCAACGAAGCGGCATCGAGCTCGCCTCAATGCCACTGAATGTTTTAACAAAATCCGCCATGCTCATTCAGCCCAATGAAGCACGTGCAAAAGAACTGGATGATCGTATTCACCCACTCATTCCGTCATGGGTTCATCTTTCTTTAATCGCTTCATTCGCGATTGGTCTCGTCGGCTACAAAACATCTTGGTTCTTATATTTAAAACTCTGGGCCTCACCACTCAGAGTCAATTACCGTCAGTGGTTTCCATTCGCCATTCGTTCTCTGATGCATATGCTGTGTTTTGTGCTCCTGTATCTGCCATTCCTCGGCATCTTCAGTCCAGTCTATATATTGATAACCTGGATTTACAGAATTATTCACTTTTTAGTGATTCGTCCTGCTTCTTGGATTTTGAGTAAATTCAGTTAAATGTTAACTTGGCATTTAACCTGATTGAGCCACTCATACTGGTGAGATCAAACACGCTGACACTATTGATTAGGCCCTCCGAAAATATGACTTCAACCGTCTCGACACTCGACGACCTTGCACAACTGACAAGTTACTCGCTCATGGACTCACTAAACCGTGATCCTGACGCGACGGTAAATGGCGCAGATCACTCTCCGAGACAAGTATTCTCTGGTCATTATGTCCCGGTGAAGCCAACGCCAATCGAAAACCCCGTTTACGTGACACACAGCAAAACCTTTTTCGATGAACTGGGTTTCGCTGACAGCCTAGCGACCACGCAAGACTTCACGCAGATGTTCTCTGGCGATCTCACTCATGTTCCCGAGCCTATTCGCCCAGTCGGTTGGGCGACGGGTTACGCCCTGTCCATTTACGGTACGGAATACACTCAACAATGCCCCTTCCAGACCGGTAATGGCTACGGCGATGGTCGAGCTATTTCCGTATTAGAAGCCGTTATCAAAGGTCAACGCTGGGAAATGCAGTTAAAAGGTGGCGGGCGAACACCCTACTGCCGAGGTGCAGATGGTCGGGCCGTTTTACGATCCAGCATTAGAGAGTTCATGGCTCAAGAGCACATGCACGCACTCGGTGTGCCCACATCACGTTCACTAAGTTTGTATGCTTCGACAACCGAGCGGGTCAGGCGGCCTTGGTATTCGGATGGTTCGACGTCAAGTGAACCTGATATTGTTATCACTGAACCCGTCGCCATCTCAACACGCGTCGCCCCCTCCTTTATTCGGGTGGGTCAACTCGAGCTATTTGCTCGTCGCGTTGTTAGTCATGCACATGAAAACGCCATGGATGAGCTGGAAAAGATCGTCTTGCACGTAATCGATCGAGAATATGCTGATATTATCGATAACAACCTGAATATCGAAACCAAAGTCATTTTACTGGCCAAGGCGTTTCGTGAACGCCTGACCTCACTTATCGCTAACTGGATACGTGTCGGTTATTGCCAAGGCAATTTCAACAGTGATAATTGCGCTGTCGGCGGCTTTACACTGGACTACGGTCCTTTTGGCTTCTGTGAAACGTTTGACCCTCTATACCAGCCATGGATCGGTGGCGGACGCCATTTCTCATTCCTTAACCAACCAGCAGCCGCAGCTCAGAACTTCGCCATGTTTTGTAAAGCATTACAACCTTTGCTTAAGGGCGATCAGCGTTTCCTCTCAGAGCTTGAAGACGTTCAACAGGGTTTTGGTGACGTGATGCAAACGCAATTGGAAAAGATGTGGGCAGCTAAACTCGGGCTTGAGCATTATGACGAAGCATTATTCAGCGAGTTGGTCAGCCTGATGACACTGACAGCCCTCGATTACACCATTTTCTTTCGTGAGCTCTCACAGTTGCCTGACGACATTGAGCCACTGAAAAAAAGCTTTTATGGTGAACTGAATCCTGCTGAGAGTGGTACTAAGTCGGCAACCTCAAACGCTCAGGATATTGAGCAACATTGGTCAGCGTGGCTTGATAAATGGCACTCGCTGGTAGGCATCAGTGACCAGAACGGTGCAAAAGCTACACGTTCCCGTGAAGCGATTTCCAGTCAGATGAAACAGGTCAATCCGAAATATAGTTTGCGAGAATGGCAGCTCGTTGCTGCTTATAAACAAGCCGCCGAAGGTGAATACACACTCCTTCGTGAGTTACAGGATGTGATGACACAACCCTACGCTGAACAATCAAAAGACATCGAGGAAAAATATTATCGGCTTATGCCACCAGAGCTGAGTGATATCGGAGGCGTATCACACTATAGTTGCTCGTCATGATTTGGAATCAAAAACTCCCTCTTTCGTTTTAACGCATTGATTTTCACCCTAGCCTCTCGTATTTGTTATCCTTTTCAACTGCACAAAAAGAGAGCGTAAGGATGCCGATACCTGATTTTCAAACCGTGATGTTGCCGGTAATCTCCTGCCTGCAAAATGGCAATGTTATTAATGCCAAAGAGATTCGTTCGCAAATTGCCTTAGATTTCAATTTAACTGATGAAGAAAGGCAGGAATTATTGCCTTCAGGTAAACAGACGGTAATCAATAACCGTATTGGTTGGGCCATTACCTACATGAAAAAAGCTGGTTTGATTAAATCTGCAGGCAAAGCCCAATATCAAATAACGGAGCTGGGCAAAAATATTCTGGACACCCAGCCACTTCGCATTGATGTGAAGTTTCTCAAACAGTTCGACTCATTTAAGACATTTCACCAATCCAAACCTTCAGATAAACCCGAAGATAATGAGCCAGCCAAACCGTTGTTTGATGCCGAAACACCGGACGATATTCTCAACCAAGCTTATCAGGTACTCAATAAAAATCTGGCTGAAGAGCTAATAGAAAACATTAAATCTCTGACTCCAGCCGCTTTCGAACAACTCGTTATCGAGCTGATGGTCGCTATGGGTTATGGCGGTGCTCGCAACGACGCCACCCTGCAAACGCCACTCAGTAATGACAACGGCATTGATGGCATTATCAATGAAGATAAACTTGGCCTGGACACCATTTATCTGCAGGCCAAAAAATGGGAAGACACAGTACATCGTCCCGAAATTGATAAGTTTATCGGTGCATTAACCCGTCAAGGCGCTCGCAAAGGTGTATTTATCACCACATCTGAATTCTCCCAAGGTGCCAAAGACGCAGCCCGTGGATTGAATATTTCAGTAGTGTTGATTGATGGTAAAACCCTTGCCAAATTAATGATCGAATATGGCCTTGGCGTTAGTATTCAGGAAACCTATCACGTGAAAACCATGGATTCGGATTATTTCGACCGTTTTTAACATAAAAAATCGAATAATCATGAATGACATCAACCAGACAAAACTAATTTGAGCATTCAAACTTTTCCTTTATCCCGCATTCAATTGCTCGCTGGAAAATTCTGTCTTGAGTTGTCGCATATCGGTTTGACAGTCAATCACCGACATTTCAATTTTCCTGGGCCGGAACAGACCTGTTCACTACGTGAAACAGGATTGCTAGTCATTGTTGAATGGGGCGGTAAACAGTTCTGTTTTTTTCGACAGTCTGGTTTATCTGACTTTTTAACCACAGCGTTACAGCATCGGTTGGCATTTTGGAAAGCAGAATATTTACCGATTTATCAACGACTGGCTGAAGCAGAAGCATTGTTCCGGCGCGAAATCAAAAAGCATCAACGCTATTTTCGAGCCTCAAATATCAAGTCACTTTTGGATAAATATCAGGTTTATAAACCGGATTTTTCCCACTTACAGACATTTGATGACCTGGGGTTGAATCGTTCGGCGGTAGAAGGTCAGTTATATGACTTTCTGTTTCACACCAAGGATTTTCAGCAGCGCTTTAATGAGGGCTGGTGCCAATGGCAACTGGGAAAGAATCAGCAGCTGTTTGATCAACTTGAAGCACACCCTTTAACCGATAAGCAGCGTTTAGCTTGTGTGACTGATGAAGATTCAGTGCTGGTGATTGCCGGAGCCGGTACCGGTAAAACCAGCACCATGGTTGCCAAAGCTAATTATCTGGTTGCAAATGGGCTGGCCAAACCCGAAGAGATACTGATGCTGGCGTTTGGCAGCGATGCCCGTGACGAATTACAGCAACGCGCTGATGAATATGCTGCGTTAACAGGCTTAAAGGTGAGTACCTTCCACCAAGCGGGTAGACAGATAGTCAGTTTCTGTGAAGGTGCGACGTCAGTGAGTGTGCTGGCAACAGATGAACGTGAATACCAGAAGTTTGTGAATTTGCAGATTGTGGATTTATTAAAAACAGATGGCATCCGCGATGATTTGAAACGTTTCTTTGGGCAATACTTTTATCCACAGCCAGATAATATTGATGCTAAAACACATGGTCAGTATCTGAAATATGTAAAAGATAATGAAGTCAGAGCCTTATCAGGCGACCTAGTGAAAAGTTTTGAAGAGCTGGAAATTGCGAATTACCTGTTTAGCAATGGTATCGCATTTGAATATGAGCCGGTTTATCCCGTTGCTGTGAGTGAGCCGGGCAGAAAAGCTTACCAACCAGACTTTTATCTGACTGACCTGGATGTGTATCTGGAGCATTTTGGCGTGGATAAAAATGGCCAGACTCGACAGGACATTGATGCTGAAAAATACCAAAAGGGTATGCAATGGAAACGTCAGGTTCATCAGGAGAATGACACGATCCTATGGGAAACCTACAGCTGGCAATCTAAGAAGTCAGGTGGTTTACCAAATGCGCTGGAATTATTGATTAAAGGGCATTGTAAAGAGCACCGCATTCCAATAGAAAGTGTTATTCGACCGATTGGCTACGACGATTTTTTTGCACAGACTGCCCAGTTTAAACTGGATAACGGGTTTTATACATTAATTTCGCAGTTTTTAAGTTTGTTCAAAGCCTCTGAAATGGGTGTAGATGCTGCGCAGTTAAAAGGCATGAGTGTTTATAACCAAACTCGTTGGGCCTTATTTAAAAAGCTGTTCGACTGGGTTCATAAACGCTATGAATCGGTTTTGCAAGCCAATGGCACCATCGATTTTGCCGACATGATCAGTCGGGCCACTTTTCATGCAAAGCAAGACTATTTTCATTTACATACCAAAGAAACCTTTCGATTGAAGTATCTTTTAGTTGATGAGTTTCAGGATATCTCACCGATTCGGGCCTCCTTTATCAAAGCGATTCGAGCGGCGAACCCTGACTGTGGATTGATGGGTGTCGGGGATGACTGGCAGGCAATTTACCGGTTCACAGGCAGTGATGTCAGACTGACAACGCAGTTTGAACAGTTTTTCGGTGACGCTGAAATTTTATCGCTAGATAAAACCTTTCGCTTCAATGATCGTATTGAAACAGTGGCGTCCACTTTTGTGCAGAAAAATCCCCATCAGATTGCTAAACGGCTCAAAACTCACAGAAAAAGTGGTCAGCGTGAAGTCCATATCATCACCACAGTCAAAGATTCTGCGATTGAACGGGCATTGGCACAGATACAAAATCAGTTGAAAGGGCAAACCGCTTCAGTGATGTTTTTAGCACGTTTTAAAAACTCATTACCGCCCCTTAATAGCTATAAATCAAAGCATCGTAACTTGAAATTTTCGAGTATGTCTGTGCATTCAGCTAAAGGCAAGCAAGCTGATTTTGTGATTATTCTGGATGTAATCAAAGGAAAATATGGCTTTCCATCTGAAGTACAGACTGATCCGATGCTGGAAATTTTATTGCCCAGTCTTGAAGATTTTCAACACGCCGAAGAGCGGCGTTTGTTTTATGTCGCGATAAGTCGAGCCAAACAAACGGTCTTTATTCAGACGCAGTTGGGATTTGAGTCCAATTTTATCAAAGAGCTCATAGACTTGCGCGAGGATGTCAGTGTGTCTTTGACTGCTTTACAGAATCACTATTTTGAAGAGGTACGATGTCCAAGCTGTCTGGAAGGTCAACTGGTGCCGATTGACGGGCAGTATGGTTTATTTTACGCATGCTCACTAGGCAAAAACTACTGCCCAACTATCATAAAGGCTTGTCCAGAATGCAATAATGCGCCATTCATAATGAATGAGACACACTATTTATGTGCCTCTGCTGAATGTAGTTATAAAGCAGAGCGATGTCCTGCCTGTGAAACGGGCATGCTGAAGCAGCGGTTTAATTCGAAAACGCAGCAGCCATTTCTCGGGTGTACGAATTTCAGTAAGAGTGGTAATGAAAAATGCACGTTTACCCGGAAAGTAGTTTCGGTAAATAGGGATAAAGCTAACTTATTGTAAAGCGAGATTAAGCTCGCTCCCAGTGTCCTGCGTGGAAGCGATGGAGAGAAGTATTATTCTGTTACAGCAGTAAGCGCTTTATATTCCGCACAAGCTCTATCTCGTTGAGTAGCATGTTGCTTACTTTGTGTCTGTCTGGCTTGCAGGGTCAGCATTGAACAGGCTTGCTGGGCTTCGAGCAGTTTTGCTTCTTTTGCTGTGGGTATAGATATTTGTGCAATGGTCGGTTCATAACTTACAGCGGCTGAGCAGTACATATTCTCCAGCTTTTTATGTTTCCAGTGCTGACGTTTGTTATTGGTGAGATGTGAGCAGGTTTCAATAAAAAATGATTTAGCGGCAACCGTACACTCGGAGTATTCCGATACCAACTCATGCTTTGTTATGGCACAAACCGAATCGTCTCTAACTTTCCAGAATTTGTACTGATAGTCGACTGTGTAATCTTGATATTTTACAACTTGAGTTTGTATATCTGAGCCCATTACATCGGAAACATGTGACTGCATTCCACCTGAGATAGTGCTGAGAAAAACCGAAAATGCTACGCTGATTGACTCCATGTGCTTTCTTTGTCCCTTATCAGTTTTTTTATTAACTTTACTTGAAAAGTTAGTGAGTGTAGAAGAACTAAGCCTTTATTTTAGTTTATTTGCCTCTTATATTAGAGATAAATAGATACTCGCTCACAAGAGCACCTTGAATATGAGAAAATAAAAAAGGCCAAACAACACGAAGTGTTTAGCCTTTTTCTTAATAGCAAATCAATTTTTAGAGTGATTTACTGCGTTTAATCTAGGAATATCAAGGACTAATAGCCTTTTATCCTCAGTCACTATTTCACCAACAGCTATTAAGTTATTGAGCGTCAAATACAACGCTTGTCGCGACACATTTCCTACCTTCTATTTTTAAATTAACCGTTGCCTCTTTATTCATATACGCAGGCCCTCTCATGTGTGAAGCAAGAGGGGGGGCTATCGTCAGCGTCTTGTCACAGCGTTCAAATAAACTTTTCTGTGTGATATTCCCCGCGTTTAGCTTATACATAATCATGCTTGAAGGATGCAATCGAGCTACAAGGACTTTTATCGTGCCTTCAAATTGATGGGCATTATCTTCAGCTGTTTTGTTCTGTTTTGCCTGTTCTCGCTCTTGTTTGCTAGCCAGTACTTTATAGTCGGTAAACTTGCACCATCTGGCAGAGCCACCAGTGCTTGTGAGCTTAACTAGCTGACCATTTAATAACTTTAGCTTCGAGCCTGCATGCTGCTCAAAAAATGACTTAGCTTCTTTGGCTGAAAAATTTTTATCAAGAAAATAGGCTCTGCAGTTTGCTGTCCCCGCGTCTTCCTTCTTAAGAAAAGTCAATTGAATAGGTAAGGGACGTTTGACGTTGAACACGCCTAAACTCAGAGGTTGATCGACTTTAATGCGATAACTCTGTTCTGCAACGAGCTCATGAGCAGCCCATGTTTTTTCATCCTTAAGGATCCCCTCAATATCTCCTATGCTTTCTCTAGAGAGAGTTGGTTTTGTGCCTCCTGCAAAGACAGAAAAACTGAGAAGAACTGACACAAATAAGAACATCATCTTGAACATCTATTACTCCATGTATAGTGGTTATAGCTTAGATAAGCCAAGTTAAATTGCTTAGATAGGATTACCTTTCACGGTTTAAATTTGTGGCTGCATAACGGCCGTTTTAATGAGGCCAACTTTTAATCATATTGGAAATAGATACTTTTCTGAGAAGAGGCCATGATGATGGCAAGGTATCCGTTCCAAATGGTGTCAGCATCCTTTTTGTAAACAACTCACTACGCTCTTTAGTAGCTGTAAGAAGCTGTTTATATTAGTTAAATATTCCATAGTTTGTCATGCTAATCAATGTTCAATTCTGTTGAGCTGTATATATTAAGGTTTCACCCACCAGATATTAGCGCTCTGTCTTCACATGAAAATTACTGTTATTTCTTTATGGTGAATCAATCTTTTTTTGTGGGGAGCGTTAACAATTAAATAATTTAATTGTCACTTCAAAATATGACGACAACGTTAAGTTAATGTAAGTCTACGTTTTAACCCACATCAATCCGGTAACTAAGTCGATATTGTTAAACTGAAATTGATTTTCTCAAATGGAGCTAAAGCTTAGCTTTTATTGTAAGGAGCACACTATGCAGCACCGATATAAATACACCGCCGCGATGACTATCATGGCCATCAGCCTGAGTGGCTGTGGTGATACGTCTAAAATTCCTTCACAAGCCGATTTCGGTCCTAATCCTGTATTGGCCAAACCCGAATCATCACTCATCCCCACCTTGAATATTGCTCCCGCTGAAGGGTGGGCAATTGATGACAAACCCGTTGCTGCGGAGGGACTGATGGTTAATCGGTTTGCTGTTGATTTAGACCATCCTCGCTGGTTGTATGTATTGCCCAACGGTGATGTATTGGTGGCTGAATCAAATGCACCGAAAAGTGAAAGCTCAGATTGGAGCTTCAAATCCTGGATTAAAGGCATGGTATTAGAAGATGCCGGTGCAGCCGTACCCAGTGCCGATCGCATCACCTTACTTCG
>DRHY01000183.1 GCA_011052985.1 Methylophaga thalassica | reverse complement strand
ATAGTGGTAGCAATACGCGGTTACTTCACGAGCTACCCGATTTCAAATTTACGTCAATGGAAGAGTCTCTCAAAAATATGTTGACGTGGTATCAAGAAAATAAAAGTATTTTAGATGCAGAGCAGCTCCATTTTTAATGTGAGTTAAATAAGCCGATCAAATGAAGAGGATAAAGCTATGTTAAATCTAGCTGCAGAACAAAGTGATAATGTGCTCTCAGCCGATGAACTGGCAAAACGCGAAGGCCTCAGAGCCAGAAAGCCGTATGTTGCTGAGAAATTGGCAAACATTTATAGCATGGAAGAGCGTGGTGAAATTAGTCCTATTATTCGATTAGAAAAAAGCTATTTGTGTAACTTTCAATGCACTCACTGTTCAGCCGAATATTACATGGATCGTCATTTAGAAAAAGTGCTCCATGTTAAAGAAGACCGCCAACAAATTGATTTAGAGAATATTCGAGACATATCTAGACAGGCTGATGAATTAGGACTAGCCCGCTTTGTTATTACTGGTGGTGAACCCTTAGTGATGAGGGATTTAGATGATGTTGTGGCAGCAATTGACCCAGATAAACACTATGTCATTCTCGATACCAATGGTTGGTTTTTAGATGATGCAAAAGCACAACATTTAAAATCTATTGGCGTTGAAAAGATCCAATTATCTCTCGATAGTATTGTTGAAGAAGAACATGATGAGTTTCGTAATAAAAAAGGTTCTTATAAACGGGTAATGCGAGCAATAGATGCCACCATTGGTGCTGGCCTAAATCTGCTTCTATCAACTGTACTAATCAGAGGTCAGCCTAAAACACAAAAGTTTTTGGACTTGTGTCAGTTTGCAACAGACAAGGGCGTGGGACTCTATGTGTCCTATGCGAAGCCAACAGGGTCTTGTACCGATCATCCTGAGTTTGTTATTGAGAAAGAAGACGCAGATGTATTGCGTCAGTTAGAAAAAGATTACAACGTCTTTACTCATATGACACCTTCATATGGTTCTCATAAAGGGTGTATCACGGTAAAAGGTATCATTACCGTGACATCAAGCGGCGAAGTGACGCCATGTCCGTATATTGATTTTTCTATCGGAAACCTATTTGAAACACCACTTAAAGAAGTGTTAGACCGTGGTATGCGTAATCCTTGGCTTGGTCCTCATCGTCCAGATTGCTTGATTGGTGAAGATCCTAAGTTCATCAAAATTCATACGGAGAAAACGGCGGGTGCTACCCATCTGCCATTACCGTGGGGTAAGGGCTTTTCTGACAATGACTCGTTAACAGACTAATTTCAATAAGAAGATTTTTTGATGGAAGTGGAAGCACTACAAAAAGCACAGGAAGATATAATGTCAGAGACAACCCCGTTATTTGATGAGTTTGGACGCTGTTTGCCAACAGGCCTCAGCTCACATGCACATCAAAAAACACGTCGTTATTTTTTGATTGATAAACCTGAAATTGATTATGCAGCAAGTTATCAACGCCTCAATCAGGCATTTGCCATCAGTGATGCTCTCTCTCAAGAGCAATTCGAAAAGAGAGTGTCGTCAATACTGGATGGGATTGCTAATGATGAGTCGATGAAAGCAATCCTCAATGGGGTCAAGGTGCCATTTATTCTTCCTAAGGCATTATATGACGATATTGGCCATGCTATGGATACGGTCTATTTACCTGCAGTGGCATCGGCCTTTCACACAAGTTTTCCTAAGTACGAGTTCAAAAATCATTCAGCAAACGCCTTGAACGGACAATTGAAGGTTGCGGACAATTCTCGCCATCAAAATGTGCTTGAACAAATGGCGAGCGATGTTGTGGTGGGAGTTTACTTTCCCTGTTTACTAGAGTATTCGGTACCAGCTGCAGTTGAGAGAATTTCATCATTACCTAAGCAGTTTTCTTTGGCAGGTGGTTTCGATACTTCAGCAGCTTTTATCAGCATGCCTAATTTACTACTCAGGAAAGAAGGCTATCCACCATTGCTTTGGTTATCTGGTTTAGCTTCGGTGGAAGAGAATGTGGCTTATCATTAT
Source organism: Methylophaga thalassica (assembly GCA_011052985.1). GTDB lineage: Bacteria > Pseudomonadota > Gammaproteobacteria > Nitrosococcales > Methylophagaceae > Methylophaga > Methylophaga aminisulfidivorans_A. The sequence continues at coordinate 2,450 of DRHY01000183.1, read as the reverse complement.
GAAGCATACGGTTATGATTTAAACTTCAACCGACGCGTTCATCTCGGACAAGTTGCTGAGTATTGGGCGAGCGGTATAACCGTTACAAGTTAGTAACGTTAAGTTAAAGCTTCGTTTCTAGATAATAATATAAGAGGTGTACTTGAATATCATTTTTGACTTAGATGGGACCTTGATTGATTCATCAAAAGGAATACTTCAAGCCGTAGAAATGGCCTTCAAATACTGCAAGATTGAGATGCAGATACCCTTGAATGATGAGTTAGTTGGCCCGCCTCTTACCCAATTGCTAATAATGCTCTCCGGGACAGAAAATGAAACTGTCATCGCTCAGTTAGCCGATGAATTCAAACGAAGCTATGACACTGAAGGGTATAAAGAAACCACCATATTTGATGATATCGAATTTATGCTGAGTGAGCTATATCAGCGAGGTTTCAAATTGTTCATAGCTACAAATAAACGCAAGATACCGACAGAAAAAATATTGGCATTCTTTGGATGGTCAGATTTCTTTGAAGGGGTTTATGCTCTAGATGCATGCGAGCAAGCAATAAATAAATCTGAACTAATTTCTTATGTCTTGAAAGAGCATCAGCTTGATACATACAGCTCAATATATGTTGGTGACACCATTCCAGATAGGTTAGCTGCAACTGTTAATGGACTTGAATTTGTCATGGTTTCATGGGGATATGAGTTCAAAGTGGATGAAGGTGATCATTATGTGGATTCTGCATCACAACTCTTGGCATACTTGAATCAAGCTAAATCATCAGCACTAACCTAATTTATTTCAACTCAATGTTCATGGTTTAAGTAAATATAATGTCACTGAATTTGTTTGAGAATACTAATATTCCTTATGTGATTTATGCTAGTAACTATGAGCAGAAATACGCGGGAGTGAGAGCTCTGCATCATTTATGTCATGCGCTCAATCAATTGGGGCAAGAGGCCTATATTGTTGGCTGCTCAATAACGAATAATAAACTTCAGACACCGTTTTTAACTCAATCTGAACTATCACGAATGATATCGGTGGGTGTCAATCCTATTGTTGTTTACCCTGAAGTTGTTCATGGTAATCCGCTTGATTCATCATCAGTTGTGCGTTGGATTCTCAATACGCCAGGGCATATCGGTGGAGATAAACAGTTTGATTCTGATGAACAACTGTTTTGTTATTCACAAGACTTTGTGCCATCAGAGATGTCTGCCCTAAATCTTCGGGTACCCGTGATTGATCAATCAATTTTTAATAATACTGATAACCCACATGATGATAAAAGGCAGGGCACATGCTTTTATGCAAATAAATACCTAATCGCAGGTTACAAGCTTACCGATGATGTTAGAGAGTCGGTTAGTCTCTGTCAGGATGTAAAACTCACACGAACTGAGTTAGCGGCTATTCTACGAAAGTCTGAACTCATGTACTGCTATGAGCCTTCAGCATTGATGACAGAAGCAAAGTTATGTGGTTGCCCTGTTGTTATGATCGATACGCCCTATCTTAATCCTGAATTAGAAATTGATATCAAGGGGTATGGTATTTCGTTTGGAACTGCTCCTGAAGATATTGACGAGGCAAAAAGAACGGTTCATAAAGAGTCTGAAATTTATGATCAAGTGATAAGTGATAGCTGGTCAGATATCATAAGGTTTGTGGAAACAACTCAGGCACATTTTGCTTTATCTTCGAATCTGGGAAATAGAACTCAGCTATATTTAAAATTGAATCAGCTGATTCAATATAGCGAAAGAGAAGCTCATGAGGAGCGGTTGTTACCAGCTAAACTTGGCTTTCATGATTGGTTTGCTAAAAATAGTCTCACTGAAGTAAAAGCCACTTTTATGGCCGAAAGAATGGTCAACGAATGGCGTCATCAACCGAGCTTTCATCTGATAGTAGTCGTCAATGCTACAGAGCTTGAGCCGCTTTCATTAACACTTGAGTCATTGCAGACACAGTTATATCAGGCTTGGGGTTTAACCATACTGAGCAATATTCCTGCTCCTGATATCTTTAATGATGTACCAGAGAATATTGAATGGATTCAGATACATTCGACGCTTAATGAGGAAATCGAGAAGGCTGTACAAACAGCCCAACTTGATTGGCTTTTGCAGCTAATCCCTGGCGACAAATTAACGCCACACGCTTTATTAAGTTTTGCTGAAACCATCAATATGGCAAGTGATAAGCACTTTATATACAGTGATGAAGTGGTCGATGAATCAAAAGCTGATATTTGGTTTAAACCAGAATTCAACCTAGATTATTTAAGGGCCTTTTCTTATCTAGGACGCTCCTTTATCGTCAGTAGGGAAGCTTTTGAACGTATAGGAGGTTACACTGGTCTGGCCTATGTTCATACGACTGACTTAGCCTTCAAAGTCTCTGAAAACTATGGCGAGAAAGCTTTTGCTCATATTCCTGATGTTTT
>DRHY01000182.1 GCA_011052985.1 Methylophaga thalassica | reverse complement strand
TTACTGCGTGGCAGTCTGAATAAAGCCTGTAACTCAACACGTAAAAAGACTTTATCACCGGCATTTTCTTTGGTGGCCGACATATTATCCGTGCCCCACACATCATAAGTTTCTGATGAGGTATCTAGGCGTGGATTCACACACATACGCCAGTTGGTACGACGCACGGGACTACCGTATTGCAGGTGTAATAAATATTTTAAAGCGCGGTCAAAGATCCCCATTTCTGGTGCATGTGGCACGGGTGCATGCCATTCTTTAAAGGACATACCTGCATCAAAAGCAACAGACCAATCGGCTTGTCCGGTTACCATACCTAAGTCAGCATACAAATCATCATCACGTTGATCCATGATGACCCAGTCACCTTGAACCTGACGCATGACGTACTCAAAAGGGTCCATAGGTAACGTTGATTTATCACCAAACACGAAAGTATCGTCAATATCGAGTGGTTTGTTTACCCAGTGCCAGTTGTCACCGTCTTTCGTTAATTGAAACTCTGATGGGTAGCTTTCTGATAGCGAGGTCATGATTAAATCAACCATATCCCACTGTGCATCCATCATATGAGGCAATGCCACGCAGCGAGTATGATCTTCACTTAACACAATCGCACGTTCTTTACATTCCGCTACATAGTGCTCATCCACATCAATCGGATGCTCCACCACTGAGCCTGGCTCACCCGCTGTGTGGGCTTCGATGTTAACGCTGTACATGTATTCGTCTTCATCAAAGGGGAAAGGAAAACGTCGTACCGATTCTGGCGAATTTTTAAAGGTGAAATCACCACGGTACGTTTCTTCATTAAATGCCATATTCATCGTTCATTCCTCACAAATTGATGACCATGCGTGAACAGTTTGCACGCGAGACACAAGGTAAAATTTTATTAGCTGCAACACGTTCTGCATCTGACAGATAATCATCGTGGTGAACCAGTTCACCATCACATTCGACCACTTCCACTTCACAGCGACCACACGCACCACCGCGGCAGAGGAAAGGGGCATCAACACCTGCTTCTTCCATCGCTTCCAGCATGCTCAAATCACCCGGAATAACGACTTCCGTATTTGATTGCAGCAAGCTCACGGTGAAAGGTTCGCCACTGGCCGGTGCCAAGAATTTCTCACTGTGAACAGCGGTACTTGGCCAGCCGAGTTGTTTAGCAATAAGCTCAAGACCGTTGACCATCGGATCAGGGCCGCAGACGTAAACATGTGAACCTAAAGGCTGCTTGCTAAGTAATTCGGTGATGTTTAGGCGACCCGTTTCATTTTCTGGATAGAAAAAGGCTTTATCTCCACACAGTGCTTCAATCTGCTCACGAAACGCCGCATGCTCTGCACTGCGATAGGCATAGTGCAACTCGTAGTCATGACCAATACGATTCAAGTCTGTGATTTGAGATAAAAACGGCGTGATACCAATACCACCAGCCACCAAGATATGTTTTTTCGCCAAACGGTGAATGGCAAATAAATTGGTTGGCATAGAGATTTCTAGTTCGGTACCGGGCGTGACGTTTTCATGCATGAACACCGAACCGCCACGTGATTTTTCTTGTTTACGCACCGCAATTTGGTACTGGCTGTTATCACTGGTGGGGCCCATTAAGGAATAGGCATTACGATGGGTTCTGCCATTGATATCCATTGATACCACTACGTGACTACCACCCGAGAAATACGGTAATGGTTTGCCATCTAGGGCTGCTAAACTGAAGTGTTTGATATGTTCCGCGACCTCTTCTACTGCGGTAACTTTGACCTTTAATGCACTCATGGATAGACCTCCTGTGCTGCTGGGATCTCGCCGGGTGTTTCTCCATCGACCATAAAGCCCATATAGGCACCCCAATGACGTGAAAAGTGATCGCGAACGATTAAATTCAGGCCACAGGTGCCACATTGATGAATATCGTGATGAACGTTTTCATTAATGGTTTCACAGTGCACACAGAACACACGTCTGGCTAATGAACCGGTTTGTTCTTTGAACACATTACGATCATCGACGCCAAACTCACTCAAGGTTTTAGCGACAGGCCATATAAGGCCTTCTTCACCGGCCACATAAAACTGTGTGCCCATGTAGCAGTTCTCAAGTGCCGTTTTTACCGAGTCTAATAATGACTCAAGCGAGTCACAGATGGTGATGGTTTCACCTGTCATTTTTTGCACGGTATCGGCGTATTTTTTACTGGCATCATCTTCTGCTAAATAAAAAATGGTGGTGGCTTGCTTGGGGACCATTTGTTGAAACAATTTCAACAAGGCTTTACCACCTTCACCTGCGACCACCAAAAAATGATGCGTCGCATTTTCTTGCCAGACCAAGGTGCCATAAATCGGTTTGGTCTTGATTGAGTAACCTCTTTCCATCGTTTATTCCTCTACTCTGGATGAGTGCGAGCACGCATAGGGTCATAAAATGGCATTTTGACGATTCTGGCTTTGACCTCGTCATCAGCAACCAACGTGACTTGTGTACCAAATTGGCTGTATTCCGGTTTGATATGAGCTAAGGCAATCGATTTCATCAGATAACGGCTATAGCTTGGGCTAGTGATAACACCGACTTCTTTGCCATTAACCATCAGCTTGGCACCTTCAGGCACGGCTGTTTTGCAGTCACATTCAAGGCCGATTTGCTTGAAGCGTTCTCTGCCTTTTAGGTTTAGAACAGCTTCTTTACCGATATAATCACCCGGTTTGTCTTCATCGACGCACCAGTGCATATTCACTTCCCAAGGGGTGGTATCGCCTTCAGGCATATCGAATGGGAAGAATAATAACGAGGCTTCTACACGAGTCAGATCCAGCGAATTCCATGAACAGGCGATGGCTCCGAAAGGCTGACCTTTTTCTAAAATGGTGTCCCAAATCTTCACGGCATCAGCGGCTTTGCAATAGACTTCGTAGCCTTGCTCGCCAGAATAACCACCGCGAGAAAGCATAATGTCGCAACCGAATAAAGTGGTGTTAACGTGTTTGAAATAAGGCAATGCTGCGAGATCAAAATCCACTTCAGGATTAAGAATATCAATCGCCTTAGGGCCTTGCAGAGATAAAATATGCACATCTAAATCTTGCTCAATGGTGACGTCTTCGCCTTTGGCCAATTCAGCCAGCGTGGTTTGTGTCGCTCCGCTACCATGAGATAAACGATAGGTATCTTTGGCATCACAAATCACCATAATGTCATCAACTAACGCCCCCGCGTCGTTGACTTCACCTGCTAATCGGCAGCTACCAGGCTCAAGCTTAGTCACATCGATGGTGACTAATTTATCCAACACTTTTAAAGCGGCTGGGCCGGTGACATTAACGATATTTAGAGCAGTGACATCGTAAAGACCCGCTCGAGTTCTAACCGCGACTACTTCATCGTCTGCATTTGTAGTGTATGACTCTGGAAGTGGCATGCCATTCCAGATTTCGCCGTCTAATTTTGAGCCTAGTGCTCTATGACGTTCGTTTAATACCGACTGGCGTGTCGCCACAACGGTGGTCGACTCTGTTGCTAAATTAGCACTCATAATTCACTCCAATGATTATGTCTGGTGTATGAATTAGAGCTTAGGCTAATCTCGCTTTTGATTGAATTCTCTAGACGTTGTACTACTAAAGGGGTAGGTCAAAAATAATCGTATTGATTCTCGGTGAGAAATGAATAGTTAATGTGACACTTTAAGACCAATGGCGCCCAAAACAATCAACGCAATACTGATTAAACGCACCGGACTGGCAGACTCTCCTAGAACAACAATGCCCAAAACGACGGTACCAACAGCACCAATACCAGTCCAAATAGTATAGGCCGTTCCCATCGGCAGACTTTTCATCGCTAGGCCAAGTAAATAGAGGCTTGCCGTGACCGTTACCACAGCAATCACGGTCGGCCACAAGCGTGTTAATCCATCAGAATATTTTAGTCCGGTTGCCCAAACAACTTCTAACACACCCGCCACCAGCAAATATACCCAAGCCATATAATTTCCTTATCAGTGTCTATTTGAAAAAAGTGTTGAGTATTCTGTGATTAAACACAGAGCTAAACAACATGTTCTCTACAATAGAACCTTGAGGTCACAATCAACATGCTCTTGAAGGGGTACCTCTATGGGAATAACGACTTTATAGAGACAGGCTGTACCACCTGGTACATAGCCCTTCTTCTTGAGGCATCCTGTTATCGAGTATTATCTGAATTGCTTTTAAAGCATTAACTCTACGTCGCCTTATCAGCCTATCTTTATAGGTAGGGCAAAGCTGGCGCTCAGACTATGGCCCACGGCGTAATGAATCAATATGACGCTTTGGTGCCGAACCAAACAGACGAGCATATTCACGACTAAAATGAGAAGGACTTTCATAACCCACTTTGAATGCGGCACTCGAAGCGTCGAGATATTCATTAAGCATTAAGCGTTGCGCCTCATTAAGACGCAGCCATTTTTGATATTGTACTGGCGTCATTGCGGTATTTTCTCGGAAATGGTGATACAAGGCCGTTTTGCTCATCTGCACATGATCGGCTAATTCTTCAATACGTAATGCTTCGGAATAATGCGTTCTGAGCCAGCCTACGGCTCTCGAAATTCGATTAACTTGGCTTCCTGTTGACGCAGTTTGCCAAAGTCTTCCAGCTAGGTCACTGGTCAACAAGCGGTAATAGATTTCTCTAACAATAAGTGGAGAAAGCGTACTGATAGCATCTGGTTCATCAAGCAAGGCCAGCAGTCGAGCAAAGGGCTCAAGTAAGAGTGGTGTGACAGTTCCCCTTGCAGTACCTCCTGAAATGGTTCGATCATAAGAAGGCGGTATGTCATTCTGAGCAATCATATCTGCCAGTATTTTCATATCAAGCTTCAGCATAAACCCCAAACATGGTCTCTCAGAACTTGCATGGAGTACTTGTGAACCGGCAGGAAGATCAAATGAGTTTAATAGAAAGTGCTTAGTGTCATAAATGAAATGCTGTTCTCCAACCAATAATTGCTTAACCCCTTGAACAATAAACAGAACACTGGGCTCGATATTGCAAGAGCATGGTTCAGTAAGTACCTCTCGGCGAAACAAAGAGAAATTGTCGATCGCTGTGGCGCAATCTTCCTGCCCCACGGTTTTTTGCTTGATCTCCTTAGCTAGACTTGCCTGCATAGAACTAAGCTCCATCTCTATATTTCTACTTTGAGTCATCACGTCTCCGGTCATCTTTAGCTCATCTAAACACCATTTCTTTAATAATAAGTCGTGTCATCTCCGAGGTCACGTGAAATTCCATGCTTTGGGAGTATTAGGCAATAATCAAGGAGTATTTTGCTAACAGAAACTAGTCATAGCTGGAAAAATAGGTACTCGTGAAATGCTCTCTATCTCTCACTATAGAGTCAAGCAAATACAGCCCAGTTAGTGGCTGAATATTCAGTTAACTTGCCGTATTTAAGGAGTCCCTTATGAAAGTAAATGCCTATGGTGCCTACTCAGGTGATCGCTTTCTTGAGCCATTACAGATTACTCGACGTGACACAGGACCAGATGATGTTCAGATCAGTATTGACTACTGTGGCGTATGCCACTCTGACATACATCAAGTTCGTGCAGAATGGGAAGGCACACAATTCCCATGCGTGCCTGGCCATGAAATCGTTGGGAGAGTGTCTGGGGTCGGTACAAATGTCACCAAATACCAGGTAGGAGATCTTGTTGGTGTTGGCTGTATCGTGGATAGTTGCCAACACTGTGATGAGTGTGATTCAGACTTAGAAAACTACTGTGACAATATGGTCGGCACCTATAACTTCCCGACACAAGATGAACCAGGCTGGACACAAGGCGGTTATTCACAAAAGATCGTTGTACATGAACGTTATGTACTTCGTATTAGCCACCCTGAAGCACAACTGCCAGCCGTTGCTCCTCTACTATGTGCAGGTATCACAACGTATTCGCCATTACGACACTGGAATGTAGGACCGGGTAAAAAAGTGGGTATTGTCGGCATTGGCGGCCTAGGTCATATGGGGGTTAAATTGGCTCATGCAATGGGTGCTCATGTTGTCGCTTTCAGTACCTCAGAGTCGAAACGTAATACGGCAAAAGTATTAGGTGCAGATGAGGTGGTTGTATCAACTAACGCTGACCAAATGGCTGCCCATGCTAAAACGTTTGATTTGATCATCAATACCGTTGCTGCACCACATAATCTAGACGCTTACCTGACGTTGTTAAAACGTGATGGCACGTTAACGCTAGTCGGTGCGCCTGCAACCCCTCACCCATCTCCTGAAGTATTCAATTTAATTTTCAAGCGTCGCTCAATTACTGGTTCGATGATTGGCGGTATTAAAGAGACACAGGAAATGCTCGATTTTTGTGCTGAACATGACATTGTTTCTGACATCGAATTAATCCGAGCCGACGAAATAAACACAGCCTATGAGCGGTTGCTGAAAAGTGATGTGAAATATCGTTTTGTTATTGATAATTCAACGCTTTCAGCTACTTCATTAATACAAGGAAAATATCTATGAATGATCTTTCAAATGCCGAAAATACAGCTATTCAACAGACAGTACCTAACGAAGAACGTCGAAATATGATCAAAATGACAGGTGCTAGCTTTGTTGCACTTGGGGTTAGCTCACTTACGTCTGGTCAAGCGTTTGCACATCCACTCATACAGCTCACCAATGAGTGGGACAAAACCTTTCCAAAAAGTGACAAGATTGACCACAAAAAGCTGACCTTTAAAAACCGCTATGGAATCAGACTGGTGGCCGACCTCTACCAGCCTAAAAACGCTACTGGAAAGTTAGCGGCCATAGTCGTTGGTGGCCCCTTCGGTGCAGTGAAAGAACAATCATCTGGGCTTTATGCACAAACAATGGCAGATCGAGGGTTTGTAACCTTGGCATTTGACCCATCCTACACCGGAGAAAGTAGTGGTGAACCACGAAATATTGCCTCACCAGACATCAATACAGAAGACTTTAGTGCGGCGGTAGACTGTCTTGGAATGCAAGCTTATGTTGATCGTGAACGTATTGGCATGATCGGCATTTGTGGTTGGGGTGGAATGGCATTAAATGCCGTTGCTGTAGACAAACGAGTCAAAGCGGTTGTTGCCAGTACAATGTATGACATGACCCGTGTGATGTCGAGAGGATATAACGATAGTGTTAGTCTTGAGCAGCGCACAGAAACGCTTGAAAAACTGAGTCAACAACGTTGGCAAGATGCTGAGAAAGGTACTCCGGCCTATCAAGCACAATATAACGTATTAAAAGGGGGAGAAGCGCAATTCTTGGTTGACTACCACGATTACTACATGACGCCACGCGGCTACCATCCACGCGCGGTCAATTCTGGTAATGCTTGGTCTCAGACGACACCATTGTCTTTCATGAATATGCCCCTTCTCAGCTATATTTCAGAAATTTCGCCTCGTCCGGTTCTGTTTATCCATGGTGAAAAGGCACATTCGCTCTATATGGCCAAAACAGCCTATGAAAATGCTGCTGAACCGAAAGAATTGCTGATCATTCCTGATGCCGTTCACACCGATTTATATGACCGTATGGACTTCATCCCATTCGACAAATTAACCACTTTCTTTAAACAACATCTGGGCTAGATTCAGCTAATTATAGACAGGGACGCAAGGTATCGAACACCTGCGCCTATAGCTGAGCCTCTTGAAACAGGTCTTTACAAAAGCATCAACGGGTTAACCCTTTGGTTTGCTGCTTCTGTTCTTTGAGCTGGCATGGCGGTTTGTTTTTTAATCTAGAATTGAGGCGTAAAAACAATTTTATGAAATCCATTACCTCTGATATTGCGGATGAAAAAGCTATGGACAGAGAGCAAGGCACCGCTCATTGGAGTGGTGTTTTTGCCATGTCGCTGTGCGTATTCACACTTATAGCCTCTGAATTTATGCCTGTTAGCCTGCTGACGCCTATTGCCAGCGACTTACAGATTTCTGAAGGGATGGCTGGCCAAGGTATCGCGATTTCTGGCACCTTTGCTGTGCTAACAAGCCTCTCAATTTCGGCAATCGCTGGAAAGATGGATCGCAAGAAGTTGATGCTGATATTGACCACCTTGATGGGAGTCTCTGGCGCTATTGTGGCAATGGCACCTAACTTTGAGACCTATATGCTGGGTCGAGGTCTCATAGGCATCGTCATCGGCGGATTTTGGTCAATGTCAGCTGCCATGGCGATCCGATTAGTTCCACCTAATAAGGTGGCTAAGGCACTTGCCATTTTTAATGGTGGCAATGCGCTTGCGACGGTCATCGCTGCTCCATTAGGGAGTTATCTAGGCGCAATTATCGGCTGGCGTGGAGCCTTCTTCGCCATCATTCCCATAGCTGTGATAACACTTATTTGGCAGTGGTTGGCATTACCTACTCTGAGAGCAGAGGCCAAGGCACCGGGCTCTGGCAACATTTTCAAGGCATTAAAAACTCGTGCTGTTGCTTATGGCATGGCTGGATGTGGCGCTTTTTTTATGGGACAGTTTGCACTATTCACCTATTTGCGACCGTTTCTTGAAACCGTCACCCATACAAATGTTTCTTCTTTATCTCTTGTGTTACTGATCATGGGTATTTCAGGACTTATAGGCACACTAATAATCAGCAGTATCCTTAAACGTACTTTGTACGGTGTGCTGATTGGTATTCCCGTTTTTATGGCTATGATTGCCTTAACACTGATTCCTACTGGAAGCTATATAGTGCCTGTTGCTTTATTACTGGGACTTTGGGGACTTGCGGCAACAGCTGCACCCGTTGCTTGGTGGACTTGGGTAGCACAAGCAATGCCAGATAATGCGGAAGCTGGCGGAGGCCTTATGGTGGCTATAGTTCAATTATCGATAGCATTGGGCTCAACCCTAGGAGGCATACTTTTCGACTCAGATGGCTACCAAAGCACGTTTATAGTAAGTGCGATAGTTTTGCTGATTGGTACTTTTCTGTCATTTCAAGCTTCTATGATGCAAACAAGGCAATCAGGTTCCTATAATGAATAACGAATTTCATATCGAAACAGATCATGTAAACACATTAGTCTCATTAAAGCGCTGTCATTACTTACGGAACATAAAACAGCTTGGGCTATTTATGCTGTTTGGCTTTGCACTTGCTTCGGTCAATGCAGAAGAGATAACAGAGCCCCCTAATAAAACAATACAAGCGTCAACGAAATCGGAGGAATCACTTATGTGGCTTACTATTGGACAACGTCAGTTTGCCGTAACCTTAGCCGACACTGAAGCAGCACGCGAATTTGAATCCATGTTACCTCTATGCTTGGATATGGATGACCTAAACAGAAACGAAAAGCACGCCAACTTACCAAAAGCACTGCCGACTGAGACGATAGAACCTAAGACCATCAAAAAGGGTGATCTTATGCTCTGGGGCTCAAGAACTCTGGTAGTCTTCTACAAAAAATTTGATACTTCATACTCCTATACTCGTCTTGGACACATAGAAGACGCGGCTGATTTGCCCAAAGAACTTGGTTCAAAGAACGTATTGGTAAAATTCTCTAAGCAGTAAGCTGAGAGTGATTCTTATTGTATATTCACAATCTGATAATTACACCTAAAGACCGACCAGTGTAAGCTCAGCTTCTTTACAGCATCTTGATACTGTTGTGAGCAGAAAGCAGTAAATCTTGTTGTTATTGATGCAAGATTTAAGTCGAACCACTCGCCAGCTGTTCTGCTATGAGACACACTAGCTACCCTCTATTAATGAGCCAGTTTCAATCCTAAAATACCCACAATAATGAGGGCAATACTGAGTAAGCGCATCGGGCTTGCGGATTCACCTAATAGAACAATTCCTAATATGACTGTACCTACAGTGCCAATACCCGCCCACACGGTATACGCTGTGCCAATCGGCAAGGTTCTCATCGACACACTGAGCAACCATAAACTAGCGACCACTAATGCTCCTGTGGCAACGGTCGGCCAAAAACGGGTTAACCCATCTGTGTATTTAAGCCCTGTCGCCCAAGTGACTTCTAATATTCCTGCTAAAAACAATGCTAACCAAGCCATGATTTTTCCTTTTCATCAGATAAAAAAAAGCACTGACATCATAACGATGCCAGTGCCCCGAAGAGTTAGATTTTAGTAAGTTTGCTGACCTGGAATCCAGCTTGTTCCAGCTAGAGGCACACGTGCCATCGCCGCTGATTCAACGGTCAATGCAACCAAATCTTCTGGTTCCAAATTACGTAAATCATTCTTACCACATGCTCTTGCTAAGGTTTGTGCTTCTAGTGTTAAAACACGAATGTAGTTAGCTAATAAACGGCCACCTTCAACAGGATCTAAGCGTTTAGATAACTCAGGATCTTGCGTTGAAATACCGGCAGGGTCTCGACCTTCATGATAATCATCGTAGAAGCCAGCCGCTGAACCAATCGCTTTGAACTCTGCATCGTATTTAGGATCGTTACAACCCAAGGCAATCAATGCTGCTGTACCGATAGCGACCGCATCCGCACCCAGTGCCATACATTTAGCCACGTCAGCACCATTACGGATACCGCCAGACACAATCAGCTGAACCTTACGGTGCATGCCCATTTCTTGCAGTGCTTGAACCGCTTGAGGAATCGCCGCCATTGTCGGGATACCAACATGTTCAATAAACACTTCTTGCGTTGCCGCTGTACCACCTTGCATACCGTCAACGACGATAACATCAGCACCCGCTTTTACGGCTAGTTTCACATCATAGTAAGTACGTGTTGCACCAACTTTGATGTAGATAGGCACTTGCCAGTCAGTGATTTCACGTAATTCTAAAATCTTGATGGCTAAATCATCAGGGCCAGTCCAGTCAGGATGACGGCAAGCACTACGTTGATCGACACCCATCGGCAAGGTACGCATTTTGGCTACACGGTCAGTAATTTTCTGACCTAATAACATACCGCCACCACCAGGTTTCGCGCCTTGACCTAATACGACTTCAATCGCATCGGCTTTGCGTAAATCATCTGGATTCATACCGTAACGTGATGGCAAGTATTGGTAGACCAATTTACTTGATTGACCACGTTCTTCTGGGGTCATACCACCGTCACCTGTGGTGGTTGAGGTACCCACAGCTGATGCACCACGACCTAATGCTTCTTTTGCATTGGCGGATAAAGCACCAAAGCTCATCCCTGCGATAGTGACCGGTGTATCAATCACAATCGGCTTTTTAGCAAAGCGTGTACCCAAAGTCACAGAGGTATTACATTTTTCACGATACCCTTCTAATGGGTAACGAGACATACTGGCACCTAAGAACAATAAATCATCGAAATGCGGTAATTTACGTTTTGCACCCCAGCCACGGATATCATAGATACCGGTATCAGCCGCACGACGGATTTCTGCCATCGTTGAACGATCAAATGTCGCTGACTCGCGGAGTTCGGTTGTTGGTTTTTTCTTTTCGCTCATGTTCTATTCCTCGCAAAATCAGCTATTAGTAAGCACCAGCGTTATCAACTTTGAAGTTGTATAACTGACGGGCTGAGCCATAACGTGTAAAGGCTTTAGGGTCATCATCAAAACCAGCTTGATCTAATAAGCTAGTCAACTCATCAAGGTGTTCTTGGCGCATTTCTTTTTCGATGCAATCTGCACCTAATGATTTAACGCTACCTTTAACGTAGATATGGGTTTCATACAGTGAATCGCCTAGAGCATCACCGGCATCACCACAGACAACTAACGCACCTGCTTGACCCATAAAGCAACTCATGTGACCGACACTGCCTTTCACAACAATGTTGGCACCTTTCATTGAAATACCGCAGCGTGATCCCGCATTACCTTCAATGACTAACAAACCACCGTGAGCGGTTGCAGCCGCTGCTGATGAGGCATCCCCTTTCACATGCACTTTTCCCGACATCATGTTTTCTGCGACGCCTTGACCGACATTACCGTGAATGGTGATTTCGGCTTCTTTATTCATACCTGCGCAGTAGTAACCAGCGTGACCATGGATATCAATTTTTAACTTCTGGTCAACGCCAACGGCCAAGTTATGATGACCTTTAGGGTTAAGTACTTCCCATTCTTCAATGGTCATTTCGTTTGCTTGCTCATGCAGGGCATGGTTCAAATCGGTGACCGTTTCTGAGGCTAAATCGATTGTTTTCATGGTGCCTTTCTCTGCTCTTACTGTTGATGTATTACTCATGTTGTTCTCCTCATGCACCAATGACTATTTGTCTCTTTCCCAGACATAAATTGTTGATGGCTCTGGTTCCCATACTTTCGCGTTTTCGATACCAGGTAATGTGGTTAATGCTTGGTATTCAGAGGCCATAGCAACGTAATCATCTGTTTCAGCAATAACCGCTGGTTTACACGCAATAGGATCACGCACAACAGCAAAACCATCTTTGGTACCGATAGTGAACGTAAAGAAACCATCGAGATCTTTCAGCGCATGCTCTAAAGCTTGGTTTAGGCTATCGCCTTGTTGCAAACGATGCGTTAAGTAACCAGCCGCCACTTCTGAGTCGTTTTCAGTATCAAATTTGATACCGTCACGTTCCAGTTCCATACGTAAACGGTTGTGATTAGATAAAGAACCGTTATGAACAAGGCATAAATCTAAGCCTGTTGAGAATGGGTGGCTACCGGCCATAGTGACCGCTGATTCAGTCGCCATACGTGTATGGCCAATGATGTGGCTGCCTTTCATTTGGTCGAGCTTAAACATATCAACGATACGTTCTGGCAGACCGACTTCTTTCAAGATTTCAATAGATTTACCTGAACTCATGATCAAGACTTCAGCATGATTTTCTTCTAAGTATTTCTCGACGATTTCAGCATCTAAATCCACTTTAAAGACGGCAACTTTGCTGTTTTGAAACCAATCAACTTTGGTCGACAGGTCCGTTTCAACAGACTTAGCTAATGCTGCCCAGTCAAAGCTTTCATCTTCATGACGCAGTGTTAACTTAACGCCATCATCTACCGCATCGCCATACACCGCAAAGCCGGCACTATCAGGGCCACGATCAGTCATGGCAATCAACATCGGGGCAAATAACTCACCGAGTTTGTCTTCCATCGCTGGGTTTTTTAAATAAAGACCTACGATTCCACACATAAGATTTCTCCTAGCCTATTCCTGTTAGGAATGTTTAATAAAATTCAACGTAACGATTGATTTCCCAATCAGAGACATGACGCATGTACTCCACCCATTCCATGTGTTTTAGTTCTAGGAACTCTTTGGCAAACTCTTCGCCTAATGCGCCTTTAACCACATCGTCTTTTTCTAATTCAAGCAGTGCTTCATGCAAATTCTGAGGCAAAATACCAATGCCTTTTTCTGCTAATTCTTCTGCTGACAAGTCATATAAATTGATGTCGTAACCTGGACCAGCTTCTAGTTGACGCTCAACACCATCAAGACCTGCGGCAATCGCTGCTGCAGCTGTAAGGTATGGGTTACAAGTACCATCTGGAAGACGTAATTCAATGCGACCGTAAGGAATACGAACCATGGTTGAGCGATTGTTATTACCGTATGAAATATAGGCTGGAGCCCATGTTGCACCGGATAAAGAACGGCCTACAACCAAACGCTTGTATGAGTTAACTGTTGGTGCAGCAATCGCTGACAATGCAGGTGCGTGAGCCAAAATACCGGCCATAAAGTGATATGCCAGTTTCGATAAACCATGACCTGTTTCATCACTATCATCGTGGAACAGACTCTTTTCGCCATCACCGATCGACATATGCATATGCATACCATTACCTGGACGGTTGCTAAATGGTTTAGACATAAACGAACAGACCATGCCCATTTCATTGGCAATTTCACTGGCGGCCATTTTGAACATGATGTAATCATCGGCACTTTTCAGTACGTCAGCGTAGGTGTAGTTGATTTCAAACTGGCCGTTGGCATCTTCATGGTCGATTTGATAAATATCTAGGCCAACTTCAATCAATGATTCAGTCAATTTTTCAAGGAAAGGTGCTTGGCGACTAATGCCTTTGTAGTCATAACACGGTTTTTCTAAGGTGTCGGTTTCTTCAAAAGGATGCAGGTTGCCGTATTCATCTTTCTCTAATAATGAAAACTCAGGCTCAAGACCGGTATATAGAATCCAGCCGTTTTCAGAGAGGCGTT
>DRHY01000181.1 GCA_011052985.1 Methylophaga thalassica | reverse complement strand
AGATGTGTATAAGAGACAGACTCAATCTCGATCGAATGCTGTTTCAGACAATGTTCAATTTCCTGCATGATTTGGTAGTCACCCGGTAACACACATCGCGCTTTCGATATGGCATGTTGTCGTAGTGTATTTGTCAGCGCATCTGAGAAGGAATCAAATCCGTCTTTCAATTCTGAATAAAGTAAGGAATAGTTTTTTTCCTGAATGTCTTCAGCAAAATGTCGCATTGCGGCCAGAAAAAAAACAGTGCGGTTGATATTGGACGTGGGGTTGGTTGATGCTTGTTTGACTTCAGCCATCCAGAATAAATCATTATCTTTGTCTACATCCTGCCAAATTAGACTATCCCAATTGAGTTGGTCGCCAAGGATAAGGTTTAAGGTAGATGCTGTCATTTCAAACTCGCTCACATAGCGATGGGGTTACCTGATGTGTCAATTGTTTACGCATTAATGGAAGCATCCGTCGTTAACGTGAGTGTTTTGATGGTCAGTTGAGGATATTTACTCGCATGCATTGGTAAGAGGAAACGTATTAAAATTTTGTAACTATCAAGATCAAAAAAGGCGGGACGCTGTTCATGAGCCTCGATGACCGAAACACAGTCATCCTCGTCTCTCACCTTACCCAGATAACACCACTGGTCTACTAAATGATATTGCGCCTTGTCCCATTGGTGTCCAGAGGCATTTTCTTCGATAAGAATTGGGCCTTGCCATGGCCATTGTTGGTTTTTGATTCTGCTTAGGGCTAGCTCTACTCTAAGGTTGTATGAAATAGATGGCTCTTTTTGACAACAGGCACCACGACATTTTTTTAGTTGGTGAGCGAAGCAAGGGCCGGTTTTTTTCTTTTCAATAGCGCATAAGCGCTGGCAAAGGTGATGCTCATTGATGAGTTCAAGCAGTTTGGTCTGTGCCTGTTTTTTGCTGCGAAATAGACCATACCGAGCCGTTATTGCTTGAGGGTTTTGCATGTCTGCCACAATGACATCTAATTCAGCATAACCCTCTTTATTAGTGATTTTTGATAGTTGAAATAGCTTTTTTGTTTTAGTCTGGCGCCGATTGTATCGGGGTGAATACTGCTTGATTTGTTCATTTTCAAGCAACTGAGCGCCGAAGTCTGAGGCTGTTTCAATCCATTCAATATGATGGAGTTGCTGGCTAATATCGAGTTCTTTGTGATGGCTGTGGTCTGAGGAAAAATGACTCAACACTCGGTCTTTGATGTTGATTGATTTGCCGATATACAGCATGACTCCAGCTTCATCGTAAAATTGATAAACACCTGGAGTGGATGGCAAATTGTCTATCAGGCTAGGGTCAAGGTGACTGGGTAAGCTGGGGCGTTTTAGTAATCCATTGATGACTGAGGCAATGGTTTCTTCGGGAATATGCTGTTTCACAATAGCAAAAAAAGCGAGAATGACTTCTGTGTCAGCCATGGCACGATGCCGCCCTGTAGTAGGGATGCTGAAGCGTTCTATGATCTTATCTAGACTGTGTCCTTTGTATTGGGGAAATAAGCGTCTACTAAGCTTCACACTACACAGCGTCTTAGCGGAATAATCATAGCCTGCGCGCTTGAACTCTTGTTTTAGAAAACTGTAGTCAAAGCGAGCGTTATGAGCAACCAGCACTTTGCCACTAAGTGTGTCGTGTAAGCTTTCTGCTATGTCAGTGAAGGAAGGGGCATGCTCTAGCATGCTGTTATCAATCCCTGTTATAGACGTAATCCACGGTGGCACGTTAATGCCTGGATTAATCAGTGATTGCCATCTGTTGGTAACAATACCATCCGTTACTTCGATTAATGCGATTTCTGTAATTTTATCTCTGCCAGCCCGTCCACCGGTGGTTTCACAGTCTAGAAGAATCATTTGAGAGGGGAATGCGTGCATGGGGAGCAAAATAGTTTACCTCGAGGCTTTTGCTAGGCCACGGCAACGTTGAGAACAGTAAATGACGTTCTGCCAGTCACGCTGCCATTTTTTACGCCAGCTAAACGGGCGATTACATACAGGACAATCTTTAGTAGGGAGGGTTGTTTTGGTGTGTGCCACAATCGTTCACTTAAAAGTTTCACAAATAGCCTGAAAGACTATCTGTGAAACCCATGTGAACGGTTATTGTTCGTTTGGTAGTTTGATGAAAAGCTCTCGGTAATGCTCAAGTTCACGGATAGAGTCTTTAATATCATCCATTGCTAAGTGCGACGATTTTTTCTTAAAACTTTTTTCTACTTTAGGTGCCCAGCGGCGAGCCAGCTCTTTCAAACTGCTGACATCTAAGTTTCTATAATGAAAGTAGGCTTCGAGATCCGGCATCAAGCGCGCTAAAAAACGTCTGTCTTGGCAGATGCTATTGCCACACATTGGGGATACACCAGCCGGTACATAGTTTTTTAGAAATTCGATGGTCAGTCTTTCCGCTTCTGCGGCATCGTAGGTACTGTTCTGAACCCGTTCGACCAAGCCTGATTTTGTATGTTGGCGAGTATTCCATTCATCCATCGCTTCTAATGTAGCATCCGGTTGATGAATCGCGATGATGGGGCCTTCAGATAGAACATTGAGATCTGCATCGGTGACAATGGTGGCGATTTCAATGATATAGTCATTGAATGTATCAAGACCGGTCATTTCGAGATCGATCCAAATGAGATTGTTTTTGCTTTTGGCCATGTGCCTCGTCTTTATATTAATGAAATGAATGAACTAACTTGCCACTGATTGTATCAAACGCTACTCTGCATGACATTTTATAAAGATTCAAACTGGACTGAGAAATATGAACGAATTTAGCTGGATATTTTTAGCAGCATTGTTTTTGATGACGGCTGTTGAGTTATGGCTGTCAATAAGACAGGGCAAGTATGTGCAAGCCCATCGCAATGAAGTCCCCAAGGCCTTTGCGGATCAGATTAGTTTACAAGCCCATCAAAAGGCGGCTGACTACACAGCGGCTAAAGGCAAGTTTGGTCGAAAAGAGAACCTTTACGGCGTGGTGATATTACTCGCTTGGACATTTGGCGGCGGGCTCTCACTTCTGTCTAGTGGTTTGGACAGTCTTGGCTGGTCTCCGATGCTGACAGGCATCGGTTTTTTACTCAGCTTCATTGTCATCGGTTCATTGCTCGATTTACCATTTTCTTATTACAGAACGTTTGTACTGGAAGATAAATTTGGATTCAATCGAAACACTCCGGGACTCTTTTTTGCTGATTTCTTTAAGCAAACGTTACTAACACTGATCATGGGAGCGTTATTAATCTGGGTTGCATTATGGATGATGCAAAGCTCGGGTGAATTCTGGTGGCTTTACTTGTGGGCAGCATGGATGGGATTTGCAGTCTTGATGATGTGGGCTTACCCAGCGTTTATTGCGCCATTATTTAACAAATTTACCCCGTTAGATGATGCTGAGCTACAAGAAAAAGTAGAGAATCTACTTTCACGCTGCGGTTTCAAAAGTCAGGGCATCTTCGTGATGGATGGCTCGCGTCGTAGTGGTCATGGTAATGCTTATTTCACCGGGCTTGGAAGCAATAAACGGATTGTATTTTTTGATACCTTATTGAATACCTTGAATGAAGATCAAATTGAAGCGGTTCTGGCGCATGAGCTTGGCCATTTCCGTCGGAAACATGTGGTCAAAAATATGCTGGTAATGTCCGTTATCAGCCTTGCAGGACTTGCTTTACTTGGTTGGGCTTCAGCGCAAACGTGGTTTTATGAAGGATTAGGTATTTCTTCACAATCTAATGCTATGGCCTTGGCCCTGTTTATGCTGGTGGTGCCAGTCTTTTTATTCTTTTTACATCCGTTGATGACATCGTTGTCACGTAAGTATGAATTTGAAGCGGACGCTTATGCGGCTTCAGTAGCAAATGCGGATGACTTAGTTGAGGCATTGGTCGCATTGTATAAAGAAAATGCGAGTACCTTGACGCCTGATCCTTTGGTCTCAGCTGTGTATGACTCTCATCCACCAGCGGCGCTGAGAATTGCGCATTTACAGACGAATAGCTGATAGCTCATGACGCGTCAGTGTTTATTACTTCTGGTTGGATTGGTGTTAAGTGGATTGGTGCAGGCTGATGGGCAACGCCTGCATGACGCTGCCTGTATTCAATGTCATCGCTCATTAGGCGGTGGCGATCCATATCAACTCTATACCAGAACAGATCGAAAAGTTGATAGTCTCGCTACACTAACGAAGCGAGTCGCTTCATGCAGTTTAGCGGCAGATGTGGAGTGGAGCGACGCCCAAAAAAAAGACGTTGTGATGTATCTAAACCGTCAGTTTTATCATTTTAAATAAAGTTGATGCGGTTGCGTCCATCGGTTTTTGATTCATAAAGCGCTTTATCCGCTCTTTCAATCATATCGAAAGGTGAGTCGCCGTATTGGTATGAACTAATACCTGCCGACACGGTGACTTGTCCTATGCTTTCTGTGCTACCTTTTTTCTGTAAACGACTATCAGCAAATTTGCGTCGGATAGTATCGGTGAGCAAAAAGGCGTCTTCCATACTGGACCCCATAAATAACATCACCATTTCTTCGCCACCAAAGCGAGCAGAAAAATGTCTTTCACCAGCATATTGTTTAAGTAATGAGGCAAAAAACTGTAAGACTTTGTCGCCTAATAGGTGACCAAATTTGTCATTGAGTCGCTTGAATTTATCAATGTCGAATAGCACCAATGAGAAAGCGGTATGGCTATCGCACAATGATTGTATTTGTTTGTTAAATGCCCCACGGTTATGAAGTCCAGTAAGAAAGTCTGATTCTGCTTGATGCTTGACCGTCTCAAGCTCTTCTCTAAGCTTCATAATCTCTTGGGTTGTTCGTGATAATTCCGTATGTAGCTCATTGCTGCTCAGAGTCAGTTGCCTACTATCATCAATAATTTTAGTCACTAGGCTTTTTAGTTGACTGATATCTTCACACTTCTCTAATTCTGATTGAGACTGACTTAAACCATTCGTACATTTTGACGTTTCACTTTCAACGCGGTGAATATTTTCTAATGTGTTGTCCACCACAACTCTAAGTCCGTTATTCGTCTTATTAAGACGTTCTGGCATGTCCATCAGCACGTATTTTTCATAGAGCTGTTGTGTCACATCAGGGGTAAACGGTTTATTTCGTTTTAATTGTTCATCAATGTGACGTATTAAGAGATGGTTTTCACCTGAAACATATTCATACCAGATAGCATAATTAACGGGATTAATTGGCGTTTTATGTTGGTTAATCAGTAATAAACTTTTTCTCAAATGTTCTGATGCTTCAGCAAATTCATGTTGGTAAACCGGTGGGAAGGAGGTAATTTTTTCCATGAAAGTTGCCTGTCCATTATTATCGTTATTTAACAGCAGTTTATGCTAAAAATGAATTATCGGCTAATCCGATTTTTATACCATTTAACGCTCACAATGAGCGCCATCAATAAGGTCACTATGGCCAAAGCCACTAACAGCGTTTTACTGGCGATATTCATTTCAGCCAGAACATAGGTAACAACGAGTCCAGACAGCATGACAATGTTTTGTATCCAGTTATTTCCAGCCAGGATGCGGCCTAATTCATTCTGTGGTGAATGAAGTTGAATGAGAGCGTTTAGAGGTATGATGAAAACACCACCAAATAGGCCAAATAAGCCAATGAAAGTGGCAAATTGTAGCGTTTCCGTTAACAAAGGAATGATAAAAAGGACACCTATCATGCCAATGGCACCGACCGGAATTAAATACGTTTTTATTCGACCTGATTGACCAACTCCTGCAATGAATGATCCCATGACAATACCTAGCCCCGAGCAGGCAAGGAGTCCTTGAATAACGATCGTATTATTTTCGGCTAAGACAATCTTTGCAAACGCGGGGAATATGGCTAAAAACGTTTGTGAAATACCCCAAAAAAACGATAAAGCAATGATGGCGTACCAAATGACAGATGACCGTTTTAAACACTCAATATTTTGGCTGAATAATTGACCTCTAATATAATCGGCCCACTGAAAGGACCGCTGTGTTGAGAGATTATTAATATCGAATAAACGCAGGCTTAATAGCCATTCAATGATAGATAAAGCAATCAAACCCCACCCAAGCGGAGCGATCAGTTTGAGTAGTTCAGTACTATTTAAGTACTGCTTATCTAGTAACAGCCATTCGAATAAAACCGTAAATAAAATAATTCCTGTCAAAATAGCGATAATGACCGTTGACTGCATAAAACCATTCGCTGCCGATAATCTTGCCTCACCCGCAAGCTCCCTAATATATGCATATTTAGCGGGTGAATATATGGCGCTTTGGGTGGCTAAAACGAATGTCATGACAAAGGCAAACGTGAACCAACCTTGGTAATAGGCAAGGGTGATTAGTGATGTAATGATAATGGCTAAAAAAGCAGACCAACGCATCACGGTTGGTTTACGAAAGCGATCCGAGATAAACCCCGCTGGGGTCATTAATAATATAAAGGGAAGTAAAATAAGTGCGTTGACTACGGCTGTTAAGGCTACTTGAGTGGCGTCATCATATAGCTTGAATAGGGTGTTTTGGATGATGATTTTATGGCCAAGGTCCACCACTGAATTGATGAAGGCAATACTGAGAAAGCTTAAAAATCCGGGTAATTTTAATGTGCTTAAAAGGTTCGAGTTAACGCCCAAAATATTAGTCACCTTTTAACCGAACGGCTAGCACATCACAGTGCGCATGATGCAAAACAGCATTCGCCGTGGAGCCAAGCAATAATTTGATACCACGTCGGCCATGAGAGCCAATAATGATTAAATCAACCTTTTGCTCATCAGCAATACGGACAATGTCATTATCGGGTACGCCGAGTTCTAAATACTGCCTTTCTTTTGGGATAGACACACTTTCGGCAATTTTTTCAAGCTGTTTTTCGCCCGACTCTAACAGGGATTGGCGCAAGTCTAGATCAAAGTTGAGCATGGGCTCATATGCAAAGTCTGTAATGGGAAAGTCTTCGATGATATGACAAATGCTAAGAGAGGCCTGATTGTCGGCGGCCATCTGTTTCGCTTTTTCACATACTTGTTTGGATTGTTCTGAAAAATCTATTGCGATCAGAATATGTTGATAAGCCATGATGTTCTCCTCAGAAATGAAAAAAGGGGCTGATGCCCCTTTCTTATAAATTTCAATGATTAGTCATTATCAAGAAAACGTTCTGCATCTAATGCTGCCATACATCCAGCACCGGCAGAGGTAATGGCTTGACGATAAATTTGATCGGATACATCGCCAGCGGCAAAGACCCCAGGAACACTAGTTTCGGTACCTTTCTTCAGAAGAATATAGCCATGATCCATATCTAACTGGCCTTCAAAAATACCGGTATTTGGCTGATGACCAATGGCAATAAATACACCTAAAACGGGTACTTCTTGCGTTGAACCATCTTCAGTGCTTTTGACTCTTATGCCTGTGACGCCCGACTCATTGCCGATAACTTCATCTAATTCATGATTCCATAGAATCTCGACATTGCCTTCTTCCGCTTTTTTTAGCAGCTTATTAGACAAGATTTTCTCTGAACGGAAGCTATCACGACGGTGAATGACGGTCACTTTTGAGGCTATATTCGATAGATATAATGCTTCTTCAACAGCGGTATTCCCACCACCGACAACGGCAACATGTTGGCCACGGTAGAAAAAACCATCACATGTAGCACAGGCCGATACACCCCTACCTTTGAAAGCTTCTTCTGATTCCATACCCAAATACTTTGCTGATGCCCCTGTCGCGATAATCAGTGCATCGGCCGTATATTCACCGGCATCACCAATGAGTCGAAATGGACGTTTAGATAAGTCAGTTGTGTGAATATGATCAAAAATGATGTCCGTGCCAAAGCGTTCAGCATGACGTTGCATACGTTGCATTAACTCTGGACCTTGTACACCTTCGTCATCACCAGGCCAATTATCAACGTCCGTTGTTGTGGTTAACTGTCCGCCTTGTTCAATACCGGTGATCAATACAGGTTCTAATGCAGCGCGAGCAGCATAAACAGCAGCGGTGTAACCCGCTGGGCCTGAGCCTAAAATCAGTAAACGACTGTGTTTGCTGTCAGCCATGGCAAGTGTCTCCAAAAGATTAAAAAATAGTTGACAGTAGAGTACCCACTGCTTGGAGTTTGGACAAGCATATAAGTTCAAAAGCTGTGTTAAAATTCATCGTTAATTTATTGGTAGGGTTGGAAATATCATAGTGGCACAGTCGACACGTGAAAATGACAAGCAAAAGCAGGACGCTAACTCTAGCGCAATAGGTTTTCGTCTTCGTGAAGCAGCGTTGATTCTGTCATTAGCGCTGGCTGCCTACTTACTGTTGTCTTTGTGGAGCTATGAGCCGACCGATCCAGGCTGGTCAACCACTGGTACAAATGACGCTATCAGTAATAGTGGCGGCATTGTTGGTGCATGGCTCGCGGATGCGCTTTTATACGGTTTTGGCTTTCCAGCTTTCCTATCGCCGCTCATGCTGGGCTTTTCTGGTTGGTTATTATTCAGTTGGGGCAAACGGGCAGACAGTGGCGATGCATTACATTTCTGGTTGCTGAAAATGGTAGGGTTATTGATGGCCTTGGCTGCAGCCAGCGGATTATCCTCGCTTAGTTTGATGGCTTATGGTGACTTTTTACCCTTAGGCTCAGGAGGTGTTCTCGGTGAGGTAGTAGGGCATGGTTTTGAAGCGGTGTTTGGTGCTTCAGGCACGAGCTTATTGCTACTCGCTGTCTTATTGACGGGGGTGACCTTGTTTACCGGCCTGTCATGGCTAATGGTCATTGATAAATTAGGTGCGATCGCGATGTTGGTCACCATTCACGTGACGCGCTGGATTCGGGAGCTAAAGGATGATCTTCAAGCTAAACGTGCTCGACAAAAGCGCGAAGAGAGTTTTTTGGAGCAAAAACAGAAATACGATCAACAGCCCAAAGTAAGAATTGATCCTGTCATCGAGAAAAAAGAGCCAAGCAAACGCGAAGAAAAAGAAAAGCAAGTCCCTTTGTTTGAAACACCTGACGCACCAGGTATGCCTGCATTAGCATTGCTCGATATGCCTCAACAAAGTAAACAAGCGTTTAGTGAAGAAGCGCTACAAGCGATGTCGCGCCAAGTAGAGTTGAAGCTGAAGGATTTTGGCGTCGAGGTTCAAGTGGTTGAAGTTCAACCAGGCCCTGTTGTCACTCGTTTCGAGCTGCAGCCAGCCGCGGGTATTAAGGTAAGTCGTATTAGCGGGCTGGCAAAAGATCTCGCGCGCGCGCTTTCAATAAGTAGTGTTCGTATCGTTGAAGTTATTCCAGGTAAACCGGTTGTTGGTCTGGAAATACCTAATGAAACACGAGAAATTGTGCGCCTTCGTGAAATTCTAGCCTGCGATGAGTATGAAAATAGTAAATCTGTATTGATGATGGCTTTAGGTAAAGATATTGCTGGCAGACCGGTGGTGGCGAATCTAGAAAAAATGCCACATTTATTGGTTGCAGGTACCACAGGCTCTGGTAAGTCCGTCGCTGTAAACGCCATGATACTAAGCTTGTTATATAAAGCCACACCAGAACAAGTTCGTATGATTATGGTGGATCCAAAAATGTTGGAATTATCGAT
Source organism: Methylophaga thalassica (assembly GCA_011052985.1). Lineage (GTDB taxonomy): Bacteria > Pseudomonadota > Gammaproteobacteria > Nitrosococcales > Methylophagaceae > Methylophaga > Methylophaga aminisulfidivorans_A. Next base: position 6,315 of record DRHY01000181.1, on the reverse strand, counting down.
TTATGAAGATATTCCTCATTTATTGTCACCCGTAGTCACTGACATGAAAGAAGCGGCTAATGCTCTGCGTTGGTGTGTTGCTGAAATGGAACGTCGTTATCCGCTCATGGCGGCATTGGGTGTAAGAAACATTGCCGGATACAACAAAAAAGTAAAAGACGCCATTGAGCGTGGTGAGCCAATTCAAAATCCTATTATGGACATAGAGCCAGGTGAAGTAGGTCCGACGCTTGAGCCTTTACCTTTTATCGTCGTTATCATTGATGAGTTAGCCGATATGATGATGGTGGTAGGTAAACAGGTTGAGGAGTTGATTGCTCGATTAGCTCAGAAAGCGCGAGCTTCAGGTATTCACTTGATTTTAGCAACACAAAGACCTTCAGTCGATGTTATTACCGGCTTGATTAAAGCGAATATTCCAACCCGGATGGCTTTCCAAGTCTCTTCACGCATTGACTCTCGAACTATTCTTGATCAAATGGGTGCTGAACAGCTGTTGGGGCAGGGTGATATGTTGTATTTACCACCTGGCAGTGGTCTACCAGAGCGTGTGCATGGTGCTTTTGTTGACGATCATGAAGTGCATAATGTTGTTGAGCATTTGAAAAAAAGTGCACCACCAAATTACATTGAAGAAATAACCCAAGAACAATCTGATACTGACGGTGATAGTGCTATTGGTGACCCAAGTGACGCGGAGTCAGATCCTCTTTATGACCAAGCTGTTCAAATCGTTGTTGAAAGTCGTCGTGCATCAGTATCTGGAATCCAACGCCGACTCAAGATTGGCTACAATCGTGCGGCCAGAATTGTAGAGGCAATGGAAGCCGCGGGCGTGGTGTCTGCCATGCAGGGGAATGGTAGCCGTGAAGTGTTAGCCCCACCACCAAGAGACTAGGGTAGGAACCCAACCCTAGATTATCAGTCTGCTTATTATCGAATCTGATGGAGTCACCTGAATGACCATAAACCTGTTGCTCAAACGCCTAGCCCTGGTGTTACTTTTAATGCCCCTTACAGTTTTTGCTGCCGAGCTAGGCACTGACAAACTGAATGCCTTTGTGACACATGTTAATACGTTTGAGGCCCACTTTCAGCAGACCGTGTTGAATCCTGATGGTGGTCTAGTTGAGCAAGCGGAAGGTGAGTTTCAGCTTGCTAGACCCGGCAAGTTTCGCTGGGATTACAACGAACCTTATCCACAGCAAATTGTGGCGGATGGAAAAAATGTCTGGTTCTATGATGTCGATCTGGAACAGGTAACCGTCAAGTCACAGAAAGAAGCTTTAGCTGATACACCAGCAACCTTGCTGTCAGGTAAAGCCTTGCCTGCGGACACGTATCATATTCGAGATGTGCCATCAGACGATGGTATGCAGTGGGTTGAATTAACACCTAAAGGCAGCGACTCTAACTTTCAATCGATTGCTTTTGCGTTCAATCAGGATGGGCTGAAGCAAATGATCATGCGTGATAGTTTTGACCAACGCACGCGATTAGTGTTTTCTCAAGTAAAAGAAAATCCCCAGTTTGATGCAAAGACCTTTACCTTTGTTCCTCCACAAGGCATTGATGTTGTAGGTGAAGCAGAATAGTGAGCTTGTTTGATCGCGTTGCTGATATTGCCAGTCGTCCACTGGCTGACCGGATGCGTCCGAAAACATTAGACCAATACATTGGACAGTCGCATTTACTCGGCGCAACTAAACCCTTGCGTCAGGCGATAGCCTCAGGTCATCCACATTCGATGATTTTTTGGGGGCCGCCAGGAACAGGTAAAACAACATTAGCCAAACTGATAGCGGGTTACTGTGATGCTGAATTTATCACCATTTCTGCAGTGCTTGCTGGGGTAAAAGAAGTACGTGAGGCCGTTAGTCGTGCCAAACAACTACAAGGTGAGCGTGGCCGACGAACCATGTTATTTGTTGACGAAGTACATCGTTTTAACAAATCACAGCAAGATGCTTTTTTGCCTTATGTGGAAGACGGCACTTTCACCTTCATTGGTGCAACAACAGAAAATCCCTCATTTGAACTCAATAATGCATTGCTGTCGCGAGCACGTGTCTATGTGCTTAAATCGCTTGAAACGAAAGATTTAAGACAGATTATTGATCGTGCTATGAGCGATGACAGTCTTGGTCTAGCCAATAGAAATATCTCGGTCGATGAGCAATTACGTGATCAATTGGCACAAGCCGCCGATGGTGATGGCCGGCGCGTACTTAATTTACTCGAAATTGCCGTTGATTTAGCTGACAGTAAGGCACAATCATCGGTTGCTGAAGAAGACCTCGCTGAGGTGTTATCTGGCACGATTCGACGTTTTGATAAAGGTGGAGAGGCATTTTATGACCAGATCTCTGCTTTACATAAATCGGTAAGAGGATCATCACCTGATGCCGCCTTATATTGGCTTTGCCGTATGTTGGATGGCGGGTGTGATCCCGTTTATCTGATGCGACGTATTGTCAGGATGGCAGCTGAAGATATCGGTAATGCGGATCCTCGAGCGTTAAGAGTCGCCTTGGATGCTTGGGAAAGCTTCGATAAATTGGGTACTCCTGAAGGTGAACTGGTCATTGCTCAAGCGGTTGTATTTTTAGCGTGCGCGCCGAAAAGTAATGCGGTTTATACCGCTTTTAAAGCAGCTATGCACGATGCCAAAAGCCAAGGCTCGGCAGAAGTGCCCGTTCACTTACGTAATGCGCCTACAAAGCTGATGAAAGAATTAGGCTACGGTAAAGAATATCGCTATGCGCATGATGAGCCAAACGCCTATGCAGTGGGAGAAACCTATTTTCCTGAGTCGATGCAAGAACGAGAATACTATCACCCAGTAGATCGTGGTTTAGAAATCAAGATTGCTGAGAAATTATCTCGTCTGCGTGAGATGGATAAAAAAGCACGACGCTAATCTAGCGTGGTTACGTAAACATCATAACGTGTATTTTTACTCTCGATGCTGACATTGGGCTTTTTGTCACCAACAAAATCAGCGCCTTTAGGGCGCTTCACCACCACGCGCTTTAATGCAATCTCTCTAGCGACGGCTAATAATTCTTCACTGTCAGTATCTGGGCCAATCAATTGATGCAGTAACTGCATTTCCTTCTTCACTAAAGCTGATTTATCTCGGCCTGGATACATGGGGTCCATGTAGATAACTTCAGCTGGCTCAGTAAGGGTTTTTAGGTAATCTATGGCATTGTGATTTTTAATCCTCATTCGATTGAGAATTACGGCTAACTCATCATCGTCAACGTGTTTATTGATTGCATCATCAATTAGCAAACAGAGCAGAAAATTTTGCTCAACCATCCGCACCTCACATCCCAAGCTGGCAATGACAAAAGCATCACGAGCAAATCCAGCCGTTGCATCTATCACTCGAGGTGATAAGCCTTTTTTTAGTCCTATCGCTTTCGCTAGCGGTTGTCCTCGGCCACCACCGAATTTGCGCCGGTGATCGTATTTACCAACAGAGAAATCGATAGATATAGCCTTGCCAATATCTGGAATACTGAGTGATAGTCCATCAGTATCTACAAGCAGTTGGTTTGCTTTTGTGGATGCTGATGAAACGGGTAAGTTGAGTTGTGAGGCGATAGAAGAAGCCCGCGGCAGTGCTGAGTCAGTCACTGCCACGACGGCATCAATAAGACTATTTGACTTCAGTAATAAATTGTCCAAATGAGCGCGGGCCTTTGTTCACGGTGATTGAATTAATGACTTTTTCCGTTTTACTATCGATAACTGACACCGTATTGTCGCCCCAATTTACAGCGTAAATTAGCTTACCATCTGCACTGATATCTATCCCCTCTGGCGTGTCTTCAATCTGAATGGTGTTAGTGATTTTATTTGAAGCAGTGTCAACTACTGAAATAGTGGCATCATCCTGATTAACTACATACAGTTTATCTCCCGCATTACTGACGACGGCGCAATATGGCCATGGACCAACGGCAATGGTTGTCTGCACAGTAAGCTTGTCTGTATCAATTACTGTGACGTCGCTGCTCTGAACATTCACGCTGTAGACTTTACTTCCATCAGGTGTGATAGCTAGACCAAAGGGAGCGGTTCCTACCATAATTGTTTTTAGTATTTTGTGAGAGGCAAGGTCAATCACAGCAACGGTATTGTCATCTCTGTTTGCCACGTAGAGCCTATGTTTAGACTCATCCAGCACCATACCGGCAGGCGATTGACCGACATCAAAGATATCGAGTACATCACCGGTTATAGGATTGATATCTCGGATATTGTCCTTGTACCAATCTGCGACGTAGACATGATTACCGTCTTGGGTGGCAACAATACCTACAGGTCCCGGTCCTGTCTTTATTCTACGAGTTTCTGTCAATGACTTTAGATCAATGACGGATATATCTTGACCATCAGGGTTTGTTACAAACGCTAAATCATGTTTCGGGCTTACTGTAATGCCTGCGGGGCTTTTACCAACAGGTATTGTTTTTATGATTTGCTGAGTGTGTGTGTCAATGACACTTACATTGTTGGATAGTTGATTAGTAATTAGGGCATATTCTTTCGTTGCATGAGCGCAACCACTCAGAATTAGACCACTACATAGAAAAAAGGCGACCCTTAGAAGGGTCGCCTTGATAGCACTTTTAAACATCATAAATGCTTATTTTTCTAACATTGCTTTAAGGTTGTCTAGACCCGAGGTGTAGACACCTTTTACTGCTGCAACTGCATCAGAATCACTTTGACCTTCAGGAACTGGTGGGTTGTCTAGGAATGAACGGTAAAATTTACCTTTCCACGTGACTTCAGAACCACCATCTTTCGCTTTTACACTCAACCAAGATTTGTAATTATTGATTGGAAGTGTGAAATAAGGTGTGTCTTTGCTGTTGAATGTAATTGTTTTGACAACGCTCATGTCTTCGATTTTGTAAATCATCATCATTTTGTCGTTATCAAGCTTTTCTAATTTTTCAGTGATGGTTGGGTTGCCGTCAGCTTTCACTGTTAGTTTACGTTCAGTATCACTTAACATTTCTGCACTAGCGATAGCCGGGTGCCATTTATCAATGCTTTTAAAATCACCCACTAGTGACCAAACTTTTGCAGGTGCTGCATTGATGAAGATGGTTTCTTTTACTGTTTGACGTGTAGGTCCGTGTGCACTTGCAACCATAGGTAACACAGCAAGTGTTACAGCAAAAAATTGTAATAATTTTTTCATTGATATTTCTCCGTTTTACAAAATGTCTGATAAAGAAGCTAACAAATAGTATCTGAACAGAATATGAACAATTAAGATTGAAAGTTCCTATCACCAAGTAGTTGGACTGGACACTTTATCGGAACTGAATGGCTTTTTCCACAAGCATATTTGACTTAGTTGTCCTTATTAATGAAAATTGGCGATCTTTTACATTCTTACTCATTATTCGGAGAAGCCTGTGCCACTGATAAAAATCAGGGACTTGCACTTTAAACGAGGTAGTCGCGTCATTTTTGACGGCGTTAATATCGATATCCAGCGTGGGAAAGTGACCGCTATTATGGGCCCGAGTGGTACTGGTAAAACCACACTGTTAAAATTAATTGGTGGTCAGCTACGACCTGATAAAGGGACTATTGAAGTGGATGGGCAGGATGTTCATAAACTGTCTCACAATGAACTCTACGAGCTACGCAAACGGATGGGGATGTTGTTTCAGAGTGGGGCTCTACTTACAGATATCAATGTATTTGATAATGTGGCATTTCCTCTCAGAGAGCATACGAGCCTTCCTGAATCAATGATTCGTGATCTAGTCTTGATGAAGCTGCAAGCAGTCGGATTGCGTAATGCTCGTCACCTGTCACCCAATGAGCTATCAGGGGGTATGGCACGACGCGTTGCTTTGGCTCGCGCGATAACGCTTGAACCAATGATGATTATGTATGATGAGCCGTTTACTGGGCAAGACCCTATCTCGATGGGAACATTGGTCAACCTGATTCATCGGATGAATGATGCCATGAAGCTGACTAGTATTGTTGTATCACACGATGTAGCTGAAACAGCCGAGATTGCCGATTATGTGTATCTAATGTCTGGCGGTAAAATTATCGAACATGGTTCACCCGTTCAATTACGTCACTCAAGTTCGCAGTGGGTTCAACAGTTCATGCAGGGGCTTCCTGATGGTCCCGTTCCTTTTCATTATGCGGGGCCAAGTTTTGCCGATGATCTGCTCAATCCAGAGGATAATGCATGATAGATTTTATTCGTAGTCTGGGACGCTGGGGCCTGTCGGTGTTTGAAGGGTTAGGGCGTTCGAGTTT
>DRHY01000180.1 GCA_011052985.1 Methylophaga thalassica | reverse complement strand
GTCGCAGCAATCACTCTCACATTGGCAACTTGTGTTTTATTACTTCCCACTTTCTCAAAGGTTCGCTCTTGCAGAACACGTAATAGCTTAACTTGCATCGGCAGTGGCATATCACCAATTTCATCTAAGAATAGTGTGCCACCCTCGGCCATTTCAAAGCGGCCTTTACGTGCCGTTATTGCGCCGGTAAAGGCGCCTTTTTCATGACCAAATAGTTCACTCTCTAGCAGCTCGGCAGGAATAGCGCCACAGTTTACAGGGACAAAGGGTTTATCTCTACGGGATGAAAAATGATGTAAGTTTCTGGCAACCACCTCTTTACCCGTACCAGACTCACCCAATATCAGAACATTAGCCTCTGAGTCAGAGACTTGATCAATCATTTTTTGTACAGACTTGATTAAGCGGCTATTACCGACGAGTGAGCGAAATAAATTCGTATCACTGGGGCCGTCGACTGACATACCTTTGTATATCGTTGCCTGTTGCAGCGCATTACTTAATTGAGGATATTTAATGGGGAAACGCAATGAGCCGATGGTGCCGGGAAAGTCGATACTTTCACCGTTTGATGATTCCAGCGTAAAGACCGGCACACGTGCATCATGATTGACCAGTTCTCGTAATAACTGTTTTGTTTGATGACGATCTTCACAATCGCCCACAATCGCCATCACGATGTTATCGATCTCATCCACCTCATCTAACCAAAATTCGGTTTGTTTGATGACGAGGGGCTGACAGTTAATGAACTCAATGAGTGTTGTTAACATGTCGCATCGGTCACTATCTTTTTCAATGACCAACACACTATTTGCACTCATACCTACCCCAACTCAAATAATAATTTAGAATTTATCTACACGGTGTAAAACTAGATTTTTATTGAGTTAAGCATGTTTGCGGAGGGATTGTCAAAAAAATGGCGGTAATAAAAAAGGCCAGCCTTCAATTACGAAACCAGCCTAGTTTTCGCTATAAGCCGAGGCGACTTTTTTACTCTTGTTGAAGTGACTCAATTCGAGCTTAATTGATTGATGTTCCTGCTTGCACAGCGCTTCAACTGATTGATTTTTTTCTATTATCTTTGCAATGACTATCTGGTATTGCTGACTATTTTCACCGATAGTCAATGGAAAGGCACGTTCAATGTCGTGCTGTCGGGTGTCATTGAGTTGGGCAAGCTCTACCCACTCTTCTCGCTCAGCAGCACTAAGCATCTGTTCTGTTAATTTTAATATGCGAAGTAATATAACTTTATCCGTCATCTGCTATTGATACTCGGCAGGAATACCATCCCAGCCTTCTTTTATTTCTTGCAGCAGACCAGTCACTTCATCAAGAATGGCCACATCGTTATTTAAATTAGCATCAAGTAAACGTCGAGTCATATAGTCGTATAAAGAATCTAAATTGGCGGCTATATCGCCACCCTTTTCAGCATCTAGACTACTTTTCAACCCTTCAATTATCCGTATACACCACGATATTTGATGACCTTTTTCAGCGATATCATTTCGCTCAATGCAACCTTTTGCAGTGGATAAGCGAGCAAGTGCGCCTTCCATTAACATTTGAATAATTCGATGGGGTGACGCGTAATTAACTTCTGACTCTATGGCGCTTTTACCATAACCTTCCAGCGCTTTTTTATTTACCATTACCTAGAACTCCAGTCATCAGCCGTTGGGTTATTGGATTCAGTTATTATTATTCAATGAATTTAGCTGAGAAATCAAATAATTTCCCTGTGACTGCAAACTACTTACCAGCGTATCCATGGCAGAATATTGGGCACGGAGTCTTGACTCAACTGACACAAGTCTTGCTTCAGATCGAGTCTGAGCATCTAAATTAGCATTTAATCTAGAATCCAAACCTTTTTCTTTTGAATCAATCAAGCCATCTGTTTGTAGCCAGCCATCCGCAAGTGTATTGAGTCGATTAGCAAATCCCTCGCCCTCTGCCGAAAACATATTAACAAACGAATTGAAATCGGTATCAAGTAACTTTCCAACCGCATCCTCATCCACATTCATCTTGCCATTTTTATCAACCGATACACCAGCTTGGATCAGGTAAGACATGCTAGATCCTGTAATACTGGCACCAGAATTCAGAACATCACGTACTTGGCGTTCTATTGCCAACAAGCTACTGTCAGCTTCTAGTTGACCTTTACGTTGTGTACCAATTTCAGTCATTAATGCATTATAGGCACTAGCAAACTCATTGACTGACTCAATGATCGCTTCGTCATCTCTGGTAATGGTAAGTGTAGAACTGCCGACCTCTTTCAAATCTAAGGTTACACCATCGATAGCATTCGTGAGTGTGTTTGAAGCGCTAGTAACGGTAAAACCATCGATCTCCACAACAGCATCAGTTGCCGAAGTAATTGAGCTCAAATTTTGTGTACCACCCGCACTATAGACAAATGCAGAAAGCCCCGTTGTATCGGTGTTATTACCATCACTATCGCCACTAACGGCAACACTAACTGTATTCTCAGTACCAGTCTCATCTGATGTTAAGACTAATCTTGACCCCGCATCATCAGTGATGATGGAGGCGGTTACACCTGTATTTTCTGTCGAATTATTGATAGCTGTTCTAATGCCAGCCAACGTGCTATTGCTAGAATCAATAGCTACGTCAAAGCTCTCAGAACCGACACTAATAGTCAGCGTGCCTTCTCCCACGACGGCTGAACTATCAGCAAACGCAGTTGATGCTAACTTATCGCGAGTGGCGAGTGATGTAACCTCAATATTGTAAGAACCAATAGCAGCATCACTTGTTGCCGATGCCGTATAAATACTTTCATTTTGAGATGTCGCTTGAAACTGCTTGAAGCTAGATGCTTGGCTTAATGCTGACATAGCCGTTTGGAAATCAGATAATTTACTTTTCAACGAGCCATACGCACTCACTTGTGCATTAATTAGTGCTTCTTTTCTCTCTAGTCGGTCAAGCGGCTGACGCTCAATTTTCATCAAACCTGTGACGATTGACTCAAGATCGAGTCCGCTACCTACACCTAATGATGTCACCCCTGCCATATCATTTCTCCGCTTAAATCTTATTGCAAAATTGCAGCAAGTTTTGAGCCATTCATGCCTTTGTTTCTAACAAAATGCCGCGGTATTTCTCCGCCGCATGTCGTGCTTCAAGTATTTCTTCTGATGGAATTTGTCTTACCACTTCTTCCGTTTCAGAATCCACTACTCTCACCACGGTATCACCGCTTTGATCATCCACCGTAAATTGTAAATTACGATTGAGATTTTGCATGTAATCGTTTAACTGAGCCACCTTCTCACGCAAAGCTTCTGTTTGCTGTTGTTGCTGGTTTGGCTGCTGACTAAGCGCATCCGTTGATGCTTGCTTTTGTACGACAGTTGCTTCAGAAACATTCTCAGTCTGAACAGTCCGTGTGGGCTGTTTAGGCTGACTAGTAACATTGGTTTGCAATGATGGAAGGTCAGATTTTACTAACAGATCATTATTAGCCATCGTCTTTCCCCTAATCCTTAAAACAACATAAGCCCGGAGAGTATTGTACCCACCAGGCTCATGTTATTCATCATTAAAATCCTGATCTTATCCCAACAGTGATAGTGCTGACTGCGGAATAACATTAGCCTGTGACACAATTGATACACCCGCCTGTTGCAGAATCTGCGCTTTAGTCAAGTTTGCAGTTTCAGCAGCAAAGTCAGCATCAATGATTCGGCTTCGTGCAGCAGTGGTGTTTTCTGAGAAGCTTGTGATGTTTGAAATTACCGCTTCAAAACGGTTTTGAATCGCACCGAATGTTGCACGCAATGTACTCACAGTGTTTATGTCAGTGTCTAATGTGCCAAGCGCTGTTGAGGCACCTGTTGATGTAGAAACATCTGCAGTAGTGGTGCTTAAAGTAGTCGCACTTACAGCTACAGTATCACCACTATCCTGACCAACTTGAATTGAAATACTCAGTCCACTTAGTACTGCTGTGCCATTGAATTTTGTACTGGATATGATACGAGTGTTTTCTGCTTCAAGCTGAGTGACCTCAGCAGATAGACCAGTACGGTCAGTTACCGTTCCGTTAGCCGACTGTACCGCAATCTCACGAATACGTTGTAAGTTGTTACTGATTTCTGCTAAAGCACCTTCAGCGACCTGAGCTAAAGAAATACCATCCGCGGCATTCCGTGCTGCCTGATTAGCACCACGAATATCGGCCGTCATTTGTTGAGAAGTATAAAGGCCCGCTGCATCATCTTTTGCACTATTTACACGTAAACCTGAAGATAAACGTTGTAAAGACGTGTTGAGCAAACTTTGTGATTTATTTAAGTTACGTTGTGCATTTAATGATGCAATGTTTGTGTTGACTACTAATGCCATGAGATTTACTCCCTCATAGGGTCGAGCATTTCGCTCGCTTTAACATGGCGGACAAACTATGAAAATTCTAGTTTTTACCGCCTCCGAAAACATTAGCGGCAGTGAGTAAGATTTTCTTTAAGGTAATTTACAAAAAAAAGGTCAAACTTTGCAAAAGTCTGACCTAGTTCACACTTTCATTTTGGGCGTTTATCCCTGGAGTAGGGACAATGCGTTCTGTGGCAAGGTATTGGCCTGGGCAAGGATAGAAGTACCCGCTTGCTGCAAGATCTGAGCACGCGTTAGTTTTGCTGTTTCTTCAGCAAAGTCAGCATCCATTATTCGGCTACGTGCGGCACTGGTATTTTCAGCTAAACTTTGTAAGTTAGAAATAACCGCCTCAAATCGATTTTGTATAGAACCAAATGTAGCCCGTAACTGACTCAGATTATCAATATCCGTATCCAATGTACCCAATGCTGTGGATGCGCCTGTCGATGTTGAAACATCAGCAGTAGTAGTGGTGGCTGCAGTTGCGGCCACGGTCACCGTATCTGCGGCATCAGCACCGACTTGGAAGGTCAGCGAAACGCCTGACAGAACCAATGTTCCGTTAAATTTAGTACTAGCAATAATCCGGGCATTTTCATCTTCAAGTTGAGTAACCTCAGCCTGAAGACCAGTACGGTCGGTGACCGTGCCGTTGGCTGATTGCACCGCAATTTCACGAATACGCTGTAGATTATTCGTTATCTCTGCTAAAGCGCCTTCAGCAACCTGAGCAAAGGAGATACCATCAGCTGCATTTCGAGCGGCTTGGTTCGCCCCTCTAATATCAGCCGTCATTTGTTCCGCCGTGTATAAGCCTGCTGCATCATCTTTAGCACTGTTTACACGAAGTCCTGATGATAAGCGCTGTAAGGCTTGGTTCAAGTCACCTTGCGACTTCGTTAAATTACGTTGCGCATTTAACGATGCGAGGTTTGTGTTTACGATTAATGGCATTTGAATTCTCCCATTTCAAATATTTATTGCCTGTTTCCTCAATGGGTTAGCAGACTTGATGGGAGTAAAGCAGATTACATACCAGTTTTCGCAAACACCGACATTAACTAAATAAGCTGTTGTTTTATAATGATTTAAATATTTTCAGCCACTCATCCAAGTGGTCTTCAAGCATGTATTTTTGACGCACCCACTTTTGTAACTGCCGTCCTTGAGCGGCAATTTTCTCCGGTTCAGACAAAGCGGCAAGGATGGTATCTATCCATATTTGTACTTCATTCTGAATAAGTGTCACAGGAGCGGCATCGTGTTTATAAGGATAGATATCTGTTGCAATCACTGGCCAACCCATGATGCCGTACTCTAATAAACGTAAATTACTTTTTGCTTCATTGAATGGGTGCTGCTCCAGCGGCGCAATAGCAAGATCTAAGTCAAGGGCTGAAAGTGTCTGCGGATACTCATTGAACGCTACAAATTCATGAGATTCTTTGACAAAAGGTCTGAGCTCTTTCGGACACATCCCCATGAAAATCCAGTCAACTTTGTCAGACAATGTTTTTACAACATCAGTCATTAATGCCAAATCGCCCCCATGCTGCTGAGCCCCGGCCCAGCCGACTCGAGGCTTATTGTGGACTGATTTTTCTGAGGGTATCCATGGCAGCCACCTTTCAGACTCGAGTCTGTTTGGAATAACCGATACATTATCTGTATATCTCTGACAGAGCTCAGCTAACGGTTGCGTTGATACAATGGTGTGATCACATAGTTCCAGCGTTTTGCGTAAGCGTGATTTCATATCACGTTGAATAATGTCTTTACGATTACTCATTTTCGGCAAGTCAGAGACAAGATCGTCCAAAGAAAACACGATTTTAATGTCTGTCTGTTCTTTGACGTTTTGCAAAAATTCAAAGGTGACATCACTGAGCATTTGCTGAACGTAGAGGATATCGGGTTGTAAGCGAGCCAATTCGAATAGTGATGGTAAAAAAGGTGTCTCTACCAGATCATGAAATGGCATCCATGTTAACTCCACTTCGCCAGCATCGGCCATCGCTTGCAGAGGAGCTATC
>DRHY01000179.1 GCA_011052985.1 Methylophaga thalassica | reverse complement strand
TTGAGCGGCGCTCTGCACCCATCATGATTTTGTCTTTCGCTAACTCTAACTGCTCCATACCAACAAGACGCTTACTACCACGAGCAGCAAATAGTGCAGCTTCGTTTACTAAGTTAGCGAGATCCGCACCTGAGAAACCAGGCGTACCACGAGCAATTACTCTTGCATCGACATCATCTGCTGCTGGGACTTTACGGAGATGAACATTAAGAATTTGTTCGCGACCACGAATATCAGGCAGTGGTACAACAACTTGACGGTCAAAACGACCAGGACGTAGTAAAGCTGGATCCAACACATCAGGACGGTTAGTGGCAGCAATCACGATGACACCTTCATTACCTTCGAAACCATCCATTTCAACTAACAGCTGATTCAATGTTTGTTCGCGTTCGTCATTACCACCGCCCATGCCCGCGCCACGGTGACGGCCAACAGCATCAATCTCATCGATAAAGATAATGCAAGGTGCGTGCTTTTTAGCTTGTTCGAACATGTCACGAACACGTGAAGCACCCACACCCACAAACATTTCAACGAAATCAGAACCTGAAATTGAGAAGAATGGCACTTTTGCCTCGCCTGCAATGGCTTTTGCTAAAAGGGTTTTACCTGTACCAGGTGAACCAGCCATTAAAATACCGCGAGGGATGCGGCCACCTAATTTTTGGAATTTGCTTGGGTCTCTTAAAAAGTCCACTAGCTCAGCCACTTCTTCTTTGGCCTCTTCAACGCCTGCAACATCTTTGAAGGTGACTTTCACTTGGTCTTCGTTCAGCATTTTTGCTTTGCTTTTACCAAATGACATGGGATTTTTGCCACCACCACCTTGCATTTGTCTCATGAAGAATACCCAAACACCTATAAGAAGAAGCATTGGGAACCATGAGATAAAGATCTGCATCAACAGGCCAGTCTTTTCAGCAGGCTCAGCTTTGATGGTTACACCGTTATCTAATAGGTCACCGATTAAGCCTGGATCGTAATCAGGGCTGTATGTTTTGAATTTCTTGCCATCAGATAATTCACCTGTAATAGTTCGCCCTTGAATATCAACACTAGCAACCGTCCCACTTTTGACATTACTAATGAATGTTGAGTAATCCATGTCTCCGCTAGACTCTTTCTGCGGACCAAAACTGTTAAAGACGGACATCAGCACAATAGCGATGACTACCCATAAAACTATATTCTTCATCATGTCATTCAATGTTTGGTACCTCTGGTTACCACTTCAAGTTACTTGAGACCACGTCCCAGTAGGTAGACTTCACGACTTCTTGCTCGTGATGCGTCTGGTTTACGAGTAACGACTTTACTAAAACTGTCTCGCATTGTTTTCATAAAGGGTTCAAAGCCTTCGCCTTGAAACACTTTGACAAGAAAACAACCCTGTTTACTTAAATTTTCTAAAGCAAATTCTAAAGCCAGCTCGACCAAGTGCATACTTGATGGCTGATCTATTGAGCCCACACCTGTCATATTGGGGGCCATATCCGATAATACAAGATCTATTTCTCTTCCATTGAGTACTCTATTCAATTCCTCAAGCACATCATCTTCACGAAAATCGCCTTGTATAAAATGTACACCGGTTAATGGTGTCATTTCTAGTATATCTAACGCTACGACTGTGCCTTTGTCACCCACTTTGTGAAGTGCATAATCTGACCAACCACCAGGTGCTGATCCTAAATCGACCACACTCATGCCCTGACGTATCAATTTATCTTTATCGTCAATTTCTTTTAACTTAAAAGTTGCACGTGAACGGTGACCTTCTTTTTGTGCTTGTTTGACATATTGATCGTCAAAATGTTCTTTGAGCCAATTTGAACTGGATTTACTTCTTGCCATGTTAATTTACTTGCTCAGCTTCTGAACGCTTATCTGTGGTTAATACTAACATCAGACCCAACAAACTCATTAACATATAAATACTCTCGCTTAGATGGTGTAATACATCGAAACGTTCCATAAGCACCGTATTATTTCGCCAATCCAAGGCTTTGATAGAAGCCATTTGTGGTTCAAGGTATGCCAGAAATATGAAGCTCATCACTAACATAATCAACATTAACCAACTTCGCCAGTAGCGATGGAAATGTCTGATACCAAAAGTAAACAGCCTGGATACAATCAATATAGTGGCACTGATGAGACTTAAAATATTGACGGCAAAAAATAATTTGCCGGCATAATCACCGGCAATTATTGTGTCTAGATTGGCAAATGCAATTGGGACAGCTAAGTAGCCTATGGCCCACAAGGCACCAACCCATAGTGTCAATATCAACCGCTCACCAGTGTAACTGGCTATCATGATTACGACTCGTAACTCACATCGATAATTTCATATTCGATATTACCACCCGGCGCCTGAACTGTAGCAACATCATCCACTTCTTTACCAATTAAGGCTCGCGCAATCGGAGATGACACCGAAATCCGGTTGAGTTTAATGTCTGATTCGTAATCACCTACTATCTGATATTTTACTTCTTCATCAGTATCAATATTCAAGAGCTTTACTGTGACACCAAAAACGACTCGGCCGTCTTTTGTTAATGTGGCGGGGTCGATAATTTGAGCATTAGACAAGACACCTTCTAATTCTTGAATTCGCCCTTCAATAAAACTTTGCTGTTCTTTTGCTGCATGATATTCAGCATTTTCTTTTAAATCACCATGTGCGCGTGCTTCAGAGATAGCAGCAACGACTTCGGGTCTTGCAACAGATTTTAAATGTTTCAATTCATCCTGCAGTGCATCAGCACCATGGATTGTAATAGGAACTGCCATTAGTTTAATTCTCCATGCAAAGATTGGAGTCTATTGACTGAGCCAATATCTTCGCTATTTAATGCTTGAACGTTTGCCCTAGCTGCAGCAAGTGTCGTTGTATAGTTCACTTGATGCTGCAAAGCAGCACGTCTAATTTCTCTTGAATCAGCTACTGATTGACGACCTTCTGTTGTGTTTACAATCAAACTGATTTCATCATTTTTAATCATATCTACAATGTGTGGTTGCCCTTCCGCCACTTTATTCACTGGCTCACAACTCACACCAGCCTCTTCGAGTATGCGCTGTGTTCCTCGAGTAGCCAGTAATGCAAACCCAAGTGAATCAAGGTTTTTAGCAATTTGAATCACAGCGACTTTATCAGCTTCTCTAACACTAATGAACGCTTTTCCGCCTGTCGGCAATACGACAGATGCCGCTAGCTGGGCTTTCGCAAAGGCTTCACCAAATGTTCTACCAACGCCCATGACCTCACCCGTAGACTTCATCTCAGGACCGAGAATCGGATCAACACCTTGGAACTTAATAAATGGGAAGACCGCCTCTTTGACCGAGTAATAACTTGGGATTACTTCTTTAGTGATATTTTGCTCTTCCAAACTCTGTCCAGCCATGGCTCTTGCTGCTACTTTTGCCAATGGGACACCAATAGATTTTGACACGTAAGGTACTGTTCTGGACGCTCTAGGGTTCACCTCTAAGATGTAGATAAGTTCGCCCTTAATGGCAAACTGCGTATTCATTAGACCTTTCACTTCTAATTCAAGCGCCATCTGACGTACTTGTTCACGTAGTTGGTCTTGAATCGCTTGGCTC
>DRHY01000178.1 GCA_011052985.1 Methylophaga thalassica | reverse complement strand
TCTCCCTTGGGCTGGGAGCACATCAACCTGACCGGCGACTATATCTGGCAGCAGGACAAACAGGTCGAACAAGGAAAGTACCGATCGTTACGAACACTGCAGAGGTCTTAGCGTACGATTTTTTCCGTTTCGTGAGCTGACCCCTTCTTCTGTAATAAAATATTTAAAATTTAAGTCAGGGTTTGGAAGCTCATTAGGCAACGCTTTACGATTCACTTTGGGATCTTTGGCAAATCCCATCCATATCTTTTGCGCCCTTGCATTAGTCTGACCTTCTTTATTAGCCCTACAACTTACTGGAGATATTCCAGATATGCCCCTCTCGCAAGCGAATGACATCAATATTTTGTATATCGTAGGTCCATACCCAGAATCTTTTTTAGAGGCAGATTTTTGTACTCTCCAGATGCCTGAAACCTCGCTGAATGTTATCGCTGCAAGAATATCTTCAGCTTGCATCAAAGCAACTACGCCATGGTCAATGGCATTGTCACTTTGTGACATTTCAAAATAAAGGTTTAGGTGATCAAAACTTTTTATGGCCATTCATCCACAATCATTTATTGTTCTATTGGTATAAGTATTGTTCTTTGCAGATAAATTGTTAGTTGTTAGTTATTTCAGCTTCTATTTTGGCAACTTGTTCGTATGCGAGACGCTCATTTAACACGTCGTCGAGTAGCCCGCGGTGGATTGCAACAGAAATGGCATCCTGATTGTTAAAGCGGCCTCCGTGTTTGAATATGAGATCTATGAGTTCACGTTCGTTCATAGTCATGTATTCATCAAGTCGAGAGCCTTGCTCTGTTCTGACTTTTATCGCTGTGGGATTAACATTTCTCATTGTTAGACTAGCCAGATTATCAATTAATATTAATTCGTTAATTGCATCATCAGAAAGATGGGTTGGATTCATATATCGAAGATCCACCAGCCCTTTAATTTCACTATATAAATTGAATACATCCTGAAATTCGACATGATCATTGGCAAGTACTTTTAACGCCTCAAGTCGAGCTTTTGCCAGTTTAATGACATTGCTTTCTAGCAAAATGAACCTCCATGTTAGATTTTGATTTAGTGCTCTGGCCAGTGAGAAGTATAACTGTCAGACAATGAAATGCCATTTTGTTCAGCAAATTTATAAGTCTCTTGCACCATATGCTCTCTCATTTGAAGAATATTTGAAAAATCATTAGAAGATTCACTGATTATGGCCTTATAGCGAGTATTGTAGAGATATAAAGAAGCATCTACGCCAAACAGTAATAATTTCGGACACTTCCCATGATGAAGATTCTGCTCAGCAATACAGCCATTAGAAATTAGTATAAATTCCTTAGGACTGGGTTGATTTGGTGTATCAGCTAGGTTGTAGAAACAAACCCCGGCAACAATTACTACTGTAAGTAATATAAAAGTTTGAATAGTCCCAGTCATTTTTTCTTTTTCCTAAGCTTATCCTCGGGTAAATAACGATAGATATTTAATACTGGGCAGTAAGCCGTTTCACATAACGTCGCATCACTGCGCCTGATTCGTGGTCGGTCCTCCCATTTCTCTGCTAATGGGACAATGATAGGTAGGTGATCATCGCTATCTGCTGGATAGAATAAAGGTAAATGAGCAGTCGTGACCGGCATACGCTTATCCAAAATGATTATATTCATTTTGGGTTGGGCGGTTGTCACATAAACTCTGGCCAGAATTTCATCTTCGGGCAATTCCATTAACCTAGCATGCTCAGATTTTAAAATTTGAAGCTCTTTTTCATCACGTACTTTTGCAATTTTACGATTAGCGACCTCTATGGCCTCATCTCGTGACAATTTATGTGTTGATCTTGATTGCGACCAGATAAAACTGATAGATTCGGGCTTATTATCAAGTACGCGAAATGTTCGTCCAGCAGTTTTACGATTAAAACGATGTAATCCTGCTTTTTCTAACAAATACTTGCTCAGTCGATATCCCTCAGGAGTAGTCTCTTTGTCGGTTTCACGGAGAAAAGCCATGAGGTTTTCTCTCATTTCATTAATTGCACGTACTTCAGAGAGCATTCCATAAGGTACGCCCAAAACAGCGGGCATAGACGAAGTACTCCCTGCTTTGGAATCATCATCCTGGTACTCCATAGATTCGATATGTGATGCGACTAACTCTCTACTCGCATCCAGATGAGCCCAATACGGATATTCATTATCGACACGAACAAACTCGGCTACTGCATACTGCAGTTCTTGCAAAGGAAGATATATCCCTTCAAAACGCTCAATAAGACTCATTAACTCGGGCGCCATACTCATAAATAGCCTTTTAGAATAAGTTATATAATACATAATATAACACAACCACATTATAGCAAGCTTTACACTCTTTCTACGAACAACACACCTTTCTTACTGCACAGCCATCCGTGATCGTATTGAGTCTTTGCTACCCGGTAAGACATTTATCATCAAATATCAACTGCTATGAATGACCCGCGTAGCGTTAAATAGACATAAATAGATAGTAAAAAAGAATAAAAAAAACAAAAACAAAAGAAAGTAAGCAGCAAGAAAGATCCTATATTTCAAGGCAGAAAAACAAGGCTCTGCTTTAGGGTTGCGTTAATGTGGTTGTGTTATAATATGTATGTAGCTATATATTATAACAGGAGAGTTTTATGACTGCGCTTACTGTTGAAAGTACAAATCAAACCTTAGCCAATGCTGGCATTTCCATGCGTGTTACGCACAGAGGATTACAATTAGTAAGCAAGATGGAACTGTTTGCTAAAGCGCTTGCTCATTGCACTTCTAACTCAAAAGCCCGTGATGATTTAATTACCATTTTGTCTCACTACAATGATCAGCCTGAATTGGTTGTAGCTGCTAATCAGTCGCAATACCAGAATATGCATGAGCCTGTTTCATCTAAAAACAATAAGGCTCAGGAATCTGTTGGACATCACCATGCCCAGAATTCAGCAACTGGACAACAACCACAACTAACAGAAAATCAAACTGAGATAAGCCAAGCTTCAAGCCCTAATTCGCCAGTTGAGCAACCCCACACTGACAATTCATCTCAGGAATTTATTGGTCACCACGTTTATGGCAAAAATGCAGCTATTTACTTCTCTTACGACAAGACACGAAATGGAGATAACACTATTGCGATAGATGGGGCTATGTCATTAGGTCCTCGGCAATATGATTGGACTAAAAAACTAAGAATTCAGATAACACGATCAGACCTACCCAATGTAGCAGCGGTTGTGTTCGGTTTATTAAAGAAAGTAGAGCTATCTAATTATGGGGCTGATAATACAAAGCGTTTAATGATCGAAAATCAAGGAAATAAGTACTTTGTGAATATGTCTGCTAAAGGTTACAACCAAATTGCAGTACCAATCTCAGCAAGCGATATATTTGAGGTTCGTGGACTTATTCTGGCCCAGTTAATTAAAAACAGACCAGAAATTGGTACAGAAGGCGTACTCGCTAATCTAAAATGTCATGCTGTTATGATAAAACAAGCTAACCAACAGTAATTTCGCGATGAACTGCTGCCCATTCATGCTTTCCATGGATAAGTGCTCGCATGATTACTGGTCTTCGCTGTTCATCATTTTCTATTTCATTTATCCAGCTTAGTACTAATTTACTCATGATATCTTTCGTTCTAGGGTCGTTAATGAAAAGCTGATCAGTGAAACGAAGAATATCTAGTTGAGATAGATTGTATGAATTTATTTTGACCTTCTTCACCGTGCTGCTGGCAGTTTTTCGCATCTTTATTAAATCTGCCTGACTGATAGTGCCATCATGCATGTATCTGGACAGGAGTGGGCTGTTTTTCCAGATTTTCTTTGTTTTATTTAGAGAGTCTTGATACAAAGATGGGATTAGCTGAAGATAAAGGGATTTAATCAGTCCGGTACAATAATCATCATCTTCGCATATTTCCTTCATTACGTTAGCAAATAAGTAATCTGGCATTTTCTGGGCGTATGCCCTAAGCATGTTCATCCAGAACTTATTACTTTTTTGACTCAACCTGTCTTGGTTATGCTCATTTGTTTCTTTGATTATGCAGTAGATAACCAGGTCGTGAAGAGACAGATCTCCTTTAGCAATGTTAGCTACACTGCTCATAACGACAATATTGTTAGGAATATACCCAAGATGATTATCGAGTCTATCAACAGACCAGTCCGTATCAGTCGTTTCTGCCGATGTCATTTGATGTAACGTAACTGGGCAGACACCTTTACATTCATCATAGGCCGACTTGAGATCAGATTCTGAAATAGTGACCTCAATACCTTTTCGAAATGCTCTACATCGAATCTGCATAAGCTTTCGTTGAAACATACTTGGTCGCTTAATTTTACTGACACTCTGTATCTCAGCCTCACGATAACCTTGCTTTACAGACTCATAAGCATCCATTTCTTGAATTGAAAAATCATATCTGTAGATGTCATAACCTAGTAATCGTCCAATTTGATCACTTTGGGCAGTTTTATTAACCGTTCTCAAGTCCTCTCCTCCCTGGATGTTCTATATAAAATAAATTAACTTTATTTCGATTATTCTAATCAACATTGCCCATTTCTGTCCGTGTGATATTAATAATATGTAAAAAAAATGAGCCCATTTAATGAGCTCATTGGTTTAGATGAAGGTTACTTTGTTAATACATCGATAGAGTCAAAGGAAAAACCCGTTATATATTCCCATTAAGCTTGTTGCTGTGAAGCCAACTTGCATAAGTAGAAGCGCGTAATAACGATTAGTAAGTGAGAATTGAATAAAGAAAAGGTTTGAGATTAAAAAGAAAACAAATCCAAACTCAGATCCCTGGTTCTGTTTGGCCACAACAAATGCACCTATCAGTCCAAGTAATGACCCGGCAAACTCGCACCATGTCATTTGTTTTGTTAAATTGAGTATTAAATGCATAAGCTCCCCCTAACTATGGAAACTAAATGGCAGATACAAAGAAACCTCTAAAAATTATCCAAGGTGATAGAGAAACATTAGAAGTAAAAAAAGCTAATGAAATTCTTAAAGCATTACTGGTGGATAAGGATAGAGACACTGCCTTTCAGATTGCAGAATCGTTAACGCCCAAAGGGGCGTTAACTCTTGCTGAAGATAATCAGCGGAAACCTAAATAGAAACAAGAACTGGTTTAGCAGCACGTCGACGTTGCTCTTCAGCAATTGCTTCAATAGCAGCCTCAATTGTCTTTTTGCCAGCCGGTGTTGTCATGCTATCTGATAATGTAATCAGATCATTCATAGTGTCTTCCAGCATTTGCTCAGACGAATTCTCAAAACTTACTTCAAGAACGGTGGTTTTTGTCATGGTGAACTCCTCAAAGATAAAAAAGGAGAACACAATGCCCACAAGGGAATGTATTCCCCTATGGGTAAATCATCTGCTTACAGATAATTAAAATTAATTGGCATCACCTGAGTACAGGTGAGTATTTGAGCGTCCAATTGATGTGTTGGACGAACACTTCACACCAAACTAATCAGAAATTAGCAGGTATAAAATCAATAGATAAAAGATAGCGCTTACTTACAACCAAGTCAAAGTCAGGTCGTGATCTTCTTCACACTTCTTTAAACACATGTTTAATTTTCCAGCTTCTAAGGACCTACATAACCAGCTCAAGGTTTCTGGGAGAGTTAATACTATAAACCCTTCGAGGTTTTCAGGATATTTTCATAAGTTGTTGTTTATCATATGGTTTAGTTCTAGGTATTGCGGATAGTTAGGAATTTTTCAGGTTCTAGGTTTCCAGGACATTTACCTATGTTATTGATTTATATAGATTGTAGTTCGAGGTTTTGCGGATAGTTGAGCTATTAGCAGAAATTATTTATCCAGAAAATGTTGCCTGAAGATTCGAGGTTTTGCGGAGAATTAAAGAATTATCGGCTTAATCAATTCCATTAGGAAATGGTCGAGGTTTTCAGGAGAGTTTCATATCTTATTGATTTAATTAATATTAGATTCGAGGAATTGCGGATAGTTGGGGTGCAAAAAGTAAGATACGAGTGAGTATATCGAGCCTTTGCTTAATATGATCCTGAATATGGATGGATTAACATAAGATTTAACGTGCAACGCTGTCGAATAGTTAGTATAGTTATCACGTCACTTTTGTATGTCAATGAAATATATAGACTTTTGTTCGAGGTTTTGCGGATAGTTGGGCATCATAATGGCTTAATAGTGAATAACCTACCTTAGAGGGTTCGAGGTTTTCGGGAGACTTACGTTTAGCATAAAGGTTTCTAGGAGAGTTCATAGAGAAAAACTAGTGCCCTGGATCTTCCATGCTTAACCGAGATTAGTTCAAGGTTTTCGGGAGAGTTATATTTTTACTTAAGACCTTTGTTTGCGCGTGTGTTCGAGGTTTTCAGGAGAGTTCGAGAAGATGACATTCGAGGTTTTCGGGAGAGTTTACAAAGCACCCTTCAAGGTTTCTAGGATTTTTGTTCAAGGTTTTGAGGATATCAGCAGTTATCCACAACGTTATGTTAAATACAAACATCATAATTTGACTAAAATGTTCGAGGTTCTCAGGAGACACCCTCAAGGTTTCTGGGAGAATTTGTAATTTAGCTTCAAGGTTTTGAGGATATTTGATATTGAAAAGTTGTTAAAAATAGTGGTGTTCGAGGTTCTTAGGATTTTTAGGCTTATAACTAATTGAAATATTTAGTATTTACCTTCTATCCTCTCCTCTATCCCTCTTTAAAAAAAAAGCAAAGATCTTTTCAATCTGATAAAGGGTTGCGTATCCAGCTTTTTATGTCATCATCTCGTAATACAGTTTTTCAGGACAAAGGTATCAACCAAGAATGTCAGGTAATAACTTCAAAGAAGACAGTGCTGCTAAAAAAAATGCTCGCTCTATCCTAGACGACATTCAAGAAACTCAAGAGAAAGCACCCTCTTTACCACAGAATAATCAAAATTATGATTTGTTTGCTACTTTGCTTGGTCCTTCAGGCGATACAGAACAATTATCGAACCTACTTAGTTTCTGGGATTCAATTCCACGATACAGCGTATCCAGACAAATCCAAGCTTCTATGCGAAATGAAGCCGGTAATTTACCTATTCTTAGAAAAGAATTTCAAACACCTGCTGGTGAAATATGTGAAATGGAGTTAAAGCCTGCACGTATTGAAGTTGGTGGAGAAGAAAAAGACTTTTACCCTGCAGAGTCAGAAGAATTAATAGAAGATATTTTACGGAAGATATTTTTACAACAAAGACATGGTTTCCATGATTCTGATCGAGATGAGTCATGGTGTAAGTTCACAATCAACATGATAGTGAAAGAGTTAAAAGCATTTGGTAAAGTCAGAAGTCATGAGGAAGTTAAGCAAGCGTTAGAAATAATGGAAAATTGCCGTCTAACTATAACTGTTAACGGAAAACAGGCCTACAGTTCGAATATCCTCTCTGACAAGCTATTACAAGATAGAGCCTCATACAGAACAAACAGTAATGCCCTATCTGCAGTAAAGTTCTCATCACTTATAAGCAGAGCAATTAATAAATTCGATTATCGGCAATATAACTACGCTGATGCTATGAGTTTGAAACAACCTTTAGCAAGATGGTTATTTAAAAGGTTGGCTGATAGATTTATCAATGCAGGTATTGATGCACCAGCTTACAAGATTATCTTTACTGAAATAGATAGAGATTCAGGTCTTATGCATCACAGATTGGTTACTCGTCGTATCGAAACATTGAAAATGGCCGTAGAAGAGTTAGTTGAAAGCGGTGTATTGATGCGATATGAAATGAATAGCATTAAAGATGGTAAAAAGATAGTTGATGCAGTTTTCATGTTACATGCCTCCATGAAATTCATCAAAGAGATGAAAGCAGCTAATGCTAGACAGAAAATCGTAAAAGAAAAATCATTACGGCTTACAAAAAAATAAAAGTAACTATTTATCGAAAGCTTAATAATTCCCCCCTCATTATGCTTGAGGGGGGCAGTGAAGATGAGTTATCTTCACTTCTTATCTCTGATTATTCGAGTGTCCAAATTTAATTACTTCTTACGATTATGTAAGTAATTATAATCCTCAATAGCTTCATCCTCATCACCTAGCCTAATGCTAAGCATTGCTGAATCAATACTATCAACTGCATCACTATGTGGGTAATATGGGCTAACATCACTCCTCTTGGCCCAGTAGCTACCGAAATCAGAAAACAGCTCACGGAACTCAACTGTTGAACCATGTAATAACGCATTCTCCATACGCAATGCATAGCTTTCATCTACTTTCGATTTATTAATAGCCTTTTCTAGTAAAACGAGTCCGCCTTCAAGCTTTGTTGCCTCAAGAAAGTGACGTATTTTCTCCACAGTTACTTCAAGAGTAAATGGTGTTTTAGCCTTCTTATTTTCTTGAACGGTTAAACGATCAGAAGGTATTGATTTATCAAGCACGGGGTGTGTTTTCATGTCGATCTCCTAACTTTAGAGAACACCCCTCCCATAAGGGGGCGTGATCCCTTATGGGGTTGAAATAAACAAACAGCTTACTGTTTGTAGGTTGAGGTCGGTTTTATAAGTCCGACTAACTCATAATGTAGATATTATTTAGCTATCTACAAGATATCTATTCCATAACTTATTTATTGAATATATAGAGAGTTTCTAAAAATAGTAGACTTACTATTTAACATATTTATCATAACGAGCATTCATAGCCCCTCTATAGACTAAATGTGCGTAGGTAGGATTTTGCTTAATAAATACCTCATTGCTCCACCTATACTCTATAAATTCTGCTTTGTATGAAAAATTGAGGACCAGCTTTTCTCCACTTTTTACTAATTCTAGGGCTTTCATTTTATTACCCAAAGAATTCTCAATTTTAGTCTTGAGACGGATGTTTCCAAGGTCGAGATAAAAGTTGATGACATCTGAAAAAGTCATAGCTTCCTGGAAGGATCTTTGGTCATTAATTTCCATAATTTTTCCAATAATGAAAAATAAGGGTGACGAGCTCCAAGGGAGTTGATCATCCCTTTGTTTTGTCTATCAGAATACTGATGGGTCTACGAAACCGAAACTCTGAGTCCCGGTTAATATTCAAAATAAATAAAAGCGTCTTATTTTGATTGCGGTATTCCAAAGCTTTCTGGTTTAAGTTTTGGAATACCCTCATATTAAGAGAGTATTTCGCCTCACAGTAACCTGTAAGGCTCCTATCCTTAATAAGGATTCCATACTTTATCGGAATAATTTTAAGGTGTTCACATTAGGGCATTGTTCAGCAAACATAACGATAATTTACGGGGACAATCCCCTAGCGGGGATTATCATCCCCGTATGGACAATTTGTTATTGCTTACCGAATTGTTGCCAATAAGGTGACATTTTGGTGGTTATTTCATTGATTTTTTGATGTGAACACGCTGCGTCCATTGCTTTGCTAAAATCCATAGGCTGATCATTAAATACAACTAAATGATCACCCCAACTTGTCTTGATTCTCACTCCAGCAATCTGATCGATTTTATTTGCTGTTGTGCCAGGACGAGTAGTGTGAATAGTTATATTTTCAAATGCTGCTACAGAGATTGAGTGCAGAGAAATTATTCCGCGCTGAGCTTTATGAACATCTACATGAGCCGGTTTGTTTTTACCAAAATCGGTGTCTGTAATCTGCTCTTCTTCAAAGTGTTCAATGACTATGCATCCCATAGGTAGTTCTCCTAAATTAGGTTAAGTTGAATAAAACCATGGGATATATGTCTCCCCGACGGGAATATTTATATCCCGTGGGGGTGTGAGGGTTCAGCGTACTGAATCTCTAGATAGTGCCAGCTTGGAGTGTGGCATAACTCTCATTGCAACTTAGAGTTACAAAGATAACTAGATAGTAAAGTTCAGCCTTTTAGGTGTCAAACGAAAATGTGACAAGGTTCGATATTTACGTATTAATTTTTGTTTTTCTCTGCCCGAGCGTTCTTTTTAGCTAATTCATGCTGATAGTAAGTATTGAAGAAACTCTCAGTTAGCATAAATGTGAACCCAAGCATTGAGGTTTCAATTAGAAATCCCCTATCAAAGCTGCCAAATGTAATCCATAACAAACTTAATGAATACCATCTAATACGCTTCATATCATGAAAAAGCACCAGGCCGGCAATAAGGTAGTACATCACTGCAGTCATCGGTGATACAGACATCTGTTGAATAAACTCGAACATAAACTTCTCCTGTTTTAATACCACTATTACATAGAATCAGATTCACGCAACCCCCCTTATTTATTGGGGGTTAAGGGTACTTGCATGGTTAAAAATCCGTGTTTTGATGAATTTGTCTCTTCGAGATAAATCACTTAACCAGGAGAACTAACTATGTCACTTACAATTCTTGAAACTTTTGTTCAACGAGATCCAATTTCACAAAATCAATACCGTGTCTTTTTTAGAACCCAAAATGGTGACAGGTTTTCACCGGTAAGGGCTATTGATGTATCGGTAATCACTTCTCATGATGAACCATACAAGCTCGCTGAGTTATTGGCTATTAAGTATGTTTTGCTTCATAAAACATATGTAGGTGTAAATCGTACCGGGAAAGATCTGCAACTGAATGTCTCTTCAGGTGCCCTTAGAAAGGCTCAAAAACTACACACTACCAATAGCGACATGCATCTCCATGCACGCTTTCTTCAAACACGATTTGCAGAAGCCTCTATTAAAGTAGCGCGACGAACTGACTGGATTACATTGTTTAACGGTGAAGTTGAAGATATCTCACCTAATGACTGCCTAGATCCACCAATCAAAACTCATATTGGGGATATTCATCTGACTCGTCATGCTGTTGAACGTTTTTGTGAACGGATGTCTATTAGTTCGATCGATAGAGCCTGGCGTCGTCTTTCTAAAATGTTGACATCATCGAACTGGACAATTAAAAAGCCTCAGCGCCCATTACGTGAAGGAAAGCCAAACCGGACCACAGAAACATGGGCCTTAATCCGAGATAATACTCCATCAATTGATATTGTCATTGTACGTAACCCAAAGGTAAGCCGAGTTGTGACAGTTATCGCATGAACATAAAAACAATACTAAAAGAATCGATGAATAAGAAAACTATTTGGCTTATCGCCGGATTAATAATGTCTTTGCATGCATTTGCAGCTCCAGATTCGTTTGTAGATGCAAAAGCAGAGCTTAGAAGTTTTGTGTATTTTGACCAAAATCATAATGGTGCTGCGGGTACGCTTTATTGTGGTTGTGACTGGGATTGGCACGGCCGATCCGGTGGCACAATCAATGCAAAAAAATGTGGGTACCAGGTAAGAAAACAGAGGACGCGTGGTGCTCGAATTGAATATGAACATATTGTTAGCGCATACAACTTTGGAAGAGCTCGCCAATGTTGGCAAAAAGGTGGACGTAAGTACTGCCAGAAGAATGATGACGTATTCAGAATGATGGAAGCTGATATGCATAACCTTTCTCCAGCTGTGGGTGAGCTCAATGCTGACCGGAGTAATTATCGTTTTGGGGTGCTGCCAGATACAGAAAGTAAGCACGGAGCTTGTCCATTTAAAGTGGATTTTAAAGCACGTGTTGCTGAGCCTAGGCCTGAAGTTCGTGGCTTTATTGCTCGTGTTCAATTTTATATGCACGATCGATATAACTTGCCTATGAGTCGTCAACAACAACAGTTATATATGGTCTGGAATAAGCAATACCCTCCCTCTGTCTGGGAGTTAGAACGTGATAAACGAATTGCCGTTCGTATGGGAAATCATAATCCTTTTGTGACTGGCCAAAAGGTGTGGTCGTTGGGATATAAAAATTCAGGGGATGGAATCAATTCAGATAGTAAACAAATGTCTGCAGCACCCACTGAAATCGGTTCAGGTCTTACCATAAGAGGAAACCGAAACAGTAAAGTCTATCACCTACCCAAAGGCTGCCCCTCATATGAAAAGGTAAGTCCAAGGAATATTGTTCCATTTAGTTCTGAAATAGATGCTCAAAATGCTGGCTTTCGTAAAGCTGGTAACTGTAAATAAAAAAAGAGGTTTTCATGCTGATACTTACAAGAAGAATAGATGAGTCACTTATTATTGATGATGATACCGTCGTGACAGTACTTGGGGTTAAAGGTAATCAAGTTCGGATAGGAATAAAGGCACCGGATGATGTGAATATCGTTCGTGAAGAGCTACTAAGTCGTGAGACGCAGCCTGAGAAGGAATAAACTTATTCCTTCTCATCTTTTCTGCAAACTTACTATGTCAGGGTAAAAATCAGACTGCAGTAGCCTTTTTCACATTATTATTCTGACGTTGTTTGTATGCTGATTGCTTAGCTTTAGCTTTTTTCTGGTCACTATCTTTCTTTTTATCTGCAGCAATATAAGCTTGCTGTCCTAACGCTCTAATTGCATCAGCAGTTTTAAAAATTCTTACCTGCCAGGCATGCGATCTATCTTCTGAGTGAGACAAAGGAATTTCGCCAGCCATCCATAGTGTTTTTAGCTTCATCGTTAAATTATCCAACTGGCGAATAAGGTTCATAAACGCCATGCCTTCCGGACAAGTAATTTTAATATTCAAGTCAACACTATCATCTGTTACTGCAGAGTTCTTGAGACCAATATCATTAAAGAGGTGATTAGCCTGCTCCAAGTCACGGTTCATTTCAGCTGATAGCTGCTTTATACTTTCTGTGATCTTATTTACATTCTCATCTGAAAGCTCACGCAGGCCAAACTTCCGTGTCAGTAAGGTTGCTGCTGTCATTTGAGTCTGGATATGGTCAAATGTACGGCGAAATATTCGCTTTGCTTGAGCTGACTGGAGTTTCACGGTCATCTCCATGTAATACTCGCTTTTCACCTCCTCTTCGGTTAAAAACTGTTTTACCTTTTCCATTTCAGCATTTTGTTTCTGCTCTCGTTTTGAGTCAAAAGCTTCGGAATCTTCAGCCATAATGCTCACCTTGTTTTGATTAATGTAATGCTCAGGGTGGCATTTAAAATGACTACGCTGCAGGAGTCCATGAATAACCGGATATTGCTTTATGCCGGTTAAGTAGATAACTACCACGTCCATCCAGTAATTGATACTCTAACGTCTATCTAAGACACAGCATGAGGCATATAGTCATGACTACAATTGGTGCTCTAATACTATTTTGTCTTGCTGCAATAGCTGGTTGGTTCTATGCCATGCTTGCAAGTATGGGAATATTAATGAGTTTGGGAATACTCGATGAGGGTCACAATACAGTTGAGCTGACTTTTGCATCTTTCTATTTCACATTGATGCTATTCATTGTTCCTATGTTCGGACTAATCACACTTGTCTATGCGGAGCCGGGTCCCGGTGTAATCGGTTCGTTTATATCTACTTCTTTGACTTTTGGTTGGATGATCAGAGTGACCTACAAACGTCTAAAATCTGAACATTCTAAGTAGTATTCCATTCTTCATATTTACTAGCCTTACAATCCTCCTCAGACATAGCTCTCCTACCCCTTTTCAAAATCCGTATTAGACATCATCAATCACGTTATATGTGGGGTTAACCTACTTGCGTCATTGTCACTTCGTGAGAACCTGAAAGTGTTTATTTAACTAACAAGACAGGAGACTCTCATGAAATTTTTAGTACCCCATTCATTTATTCAAAATAGACTCAAAATTGCAGTAGTTGGTGTAGGTGGTACGGGTGGAGAAGTTATGGATGCATTAACCCGTTTAGACTTTGGACTAAAGGCGTTAGGACACCCAAAAGGAATCCACGTCACAGCATTTGATGCCGATATTGTAGAGCCACACAATATCGGTTCTATGCCCCGTTAATTTAATGTAGGAAAACGTATTGTATTTTGTCTGTAACATACTATTATGTGTAGTACATTTTAATGGGTAAAAATGTATGTTAAAAATTGGCTCAAAAAAATATAGTTTCCCACTGTTTGTGGAAAATGACCTCTCTCTTGTACTTATGCCATGCATTTTTAGCAATGTATTAATCGAGCGGGGAACTATATTTAAAGTTATTGAAAATGAAAATATCAATGGCGTCGTAAACTCCCAGTTAGTTGAAAAAGATGTTGATGACAACACAATTAGGGTGATTTTAAATCGTCTTGAAACATTTTTAGAGTGGATTGAGGATTATTCGCAAGAAAGCAAATATGTTTCACTTAGTACGCATCATAATTTACCAGGAACAATCATTAATGATGTTTTGATTAAAGAACGTGGAAGAGGTGAGAAGTCTATACACCAACATCTAATGGCTCTTAATGCTTATTATAATTACCTAGCTTACTCAGGATTTACGACTACAAAGAATTTGTACATAAAGCCTGATAACAAAGAACAAGCGAGAACAAACACTAAATCCAGAAACCCAGTTAAATATCTGACGCCAGAGCTTAGATCAATACTATATCGGAACACCAGTTCGATTCGAGATGAACTTCTTCTAAAAACAGGTGGTGAGATAGGATGCAGATCAGGTGAGAACCTCGGCTTTTTAGTTAGCGACTTTAATTATCAAGGAAAAAATTACCCAGGGATGCTTTCATTATTTAAAATAATGGAAGCAAGTCCAGACCAAATAGAATTTGAATATTTCCTACAAGGTAAATTTACTAAATCTCATAGGTATAGTGGTGGTAAATCAAGAACACTCTATATTCACCGTGATTTACTATCAAGATTTAAGGACTATTATGAGAAAGAACGACCTAAAACAGAAGCAAACACTTTTTTTGTAAATGATTCGTCGTCAAATTCAAAAACTGCAATTGCCAAAAGTCGTGCCAGTAGAGTTTTTACGGCAATAAGAAAAATTGCCCTGGAACAACAAGAAAAAGGTTTATTACCAGAAGAAGGACAGCAATTAGAGCCAGCCCATACTCATCATATTCTTCGTCATAGCTTTGGTACAGATAAATTTTACGAGTATTCCGAGCAGAATAATATATGCGTTGATGATGTTACGCCAACTTCACAGCCCTACCTGACAGTGGCTGCGCTATTAGGCCATAGTGCAAATGATAATTCTGCACCTAAAACGACAAGCGGCTACATTCGTTCATGTCACATTAAATTACGTTATATGTAAGGTGTTTTGATATGAATGATTTAACTGATTTCTACGCTGAACGAGATAAGAGTAATCTTAAAGAGATGCTGGACCAGCAAGACAAAATGTCTAAAGAAAAGAAATCTAAACAAACCGTTACAAACCTACCTTTCAGACCTGATTTACAGCAATATTTTATACCAAAATATTCCAGTTATAAGGAAAGACTAGTTAAATTGTCAGACCATGCAAGTGATGATGCAAAACTATTATTTTCAGCTCTTTATGTAGCACACTACCTATATTTTTATACAGATGATTTTACTAGAAATAGAAAACGAGAATTCATAACCGTAATTACAAAATTTGTTGATTTCCTTAACAAATATGAATTTGATAGTGATAGTAGAATTAACATTCTAAAGAATTTCGAAACTTACCGAGTTAATGTTGAAAAATTAAAGCCCCAATCAACTGGGTTAAAGGTCATGACGTGTACAATTCGAGAAGCTATTGATTTTGCTAGATTTCGATGTCGGTTAAATGATATTGAGTACGGGTATCTTTATACGTTAACAAAAACGAAACCAGCTCCAGATGATGATGTAGTTCAGACTACATTAACAGACTGGATTGGTTCACACACATGGCTAAGAAGGGATGATGTAGGTATAGGGCACAATCTATATACAAGCTTAGGTTCACCGAAAACAGTTATTACATCATTTCGAATTACAATAGTTACTGCTCTACGAGAAATACAAAAAGCTAAGGATACATTAATCCATTTCTTTAGGAGTTCTGGGGTTACGCTTGATAATTTACCAGAGTTTCAAACCGAGAATGAATTTGATTCACCTAGAGAATACCAATTGTTTTGTAGGAGGTATTTGTTAAGTGTTTTGAATTTACTAAGAACAAAGTATCACGAATATAATAAAGATAAAAAAAGTATTGAATTTGCATTTAAGTTAATACTATCTGAAACAATTCTACCTCGCTCTCAAGGCTATGTTTATCAATGCATTCTTTCGAATGAATATATAAATATTTGGCATAATAAACAGAGTATAGCTAGAACATCTAAAAACGATACTACGTTCTCATTATCATTCTTACGTGAATTAGTTTTATTTGCAAATGCCTCTTCGGATTTAAAGCCTGTGCCAACCTGTTCGGCTGAAAACATTTGCTTTTGCTGGATTATGGCATACCAAACTGTACAGCCATCGGATATATTCAAACTTTCTTCAAATGACTTTAAGTTTATTCGTCGAAGAAATGGTGAAGTTACACATATTGAACTTGAGTATTTCAAAGGACGTTCAGGTAGGTTGCATCAAGTAAAATCATTAGAAACAAAAACAGATATTGGGAAAGCTATTTTAAAGTATCTGCAAGATAAGAAAATATCGACTAAAAACAATCTACATATAGAGTCCATTATCAAGTTGGAAACGGGGAATGGAAACCCCGCGTCTCAGTTGTTCAAGCTCTGTGGAAACGAGTTAAGAGATAAAATTGAAAAAAAATTGTTATCGAAAAGGCGTCAAGTGTGTTTTTAGATTCAATAATAGCATTACTTAATTTCGGTGAGAGGTATGACTACAACATACATAAAAGCATTGAGAATTATAGAGCTCAAGTAAATTTTCCTATGAAGAAAGCTTACTTTTCTTTGACAGCGATAAAGAATTCTTCAGTTCATGCACGTTCAGATTTATTCACTCCCACACAGCTGCTAAATTATCACTCTCATTCTAATGGGACTGAACGCAAAAGTTATTTATCTCCCCAGAATGAGGAATGGATTAATAACTGTGGCCGTATTACAAGGGCTGTTATGCAAGACTTGTTAGTTAACCTTTATAGAGCAAGCGATAAAGAGCAAAAACTATTCAATAATGAATTTATTAAAGCTTCAGTCACTATTGACATTAAAAGAGATGAGGTTCTTTCAAGGATGAAACTGGTTACAGGAAAACTAAATGGAAAAATTGATGATTTTGGGTTTATCGACTTGACTAAGAGTAGTGAACCTAACGGACAACACAATGCTATTTATTTAGTAGATACTCCTGAAACTGTTATGAAATTAAAACACTACTTGAATGAGGTGAGTATAAAACATAGGTCTCTAACAGATAATGCTCCCGAATTTCTGTTATTTACTGTTCTACCAACAGTTGAGTGGATAGAAAATGTTTTTGATAAAAAAAGCTTTAGTAAAAAAAGTATGACAGAAGGTCTTGAAATATATAAGCGATATAAAGATATATTACCACCACTGTTTTCAGCGCAAATGGGAAGTTAGAGATGTTGGTTTTAACAGAAGAACAATCTATCGGTTATAGCCAGTTAATCAAACACCTTAGTGACAAACTTAACTTGTTAGGGCCAGTAAATGATGCAAACTTCACGGATAATATTTGGCAGTTTAATAATAAAAGTCACATGCACAATTATAATATAACATTTGATTTTGATATCTTTAACAACGATTACCTTCAACCATTCACTACAATTGAAGTTGTTTTTAACGAAATAAAAATAGATCTATCAGTAGTTGATTTTGCAAAATTACTATGGCTTGAAAATGTCTTTGAATATAAAGTTGCTAACGTAATATTTTCGGCTCAATATGATGGAATATGCTCTTTATTTTATTTTTTAAAGGAAAATGACATTGACATAGTTGATAAGTCAACTTTAGAAAGTTTCTACAGTTTTTTACTTACATTTGATGTAACAACAGAGGGTGTAAAGAAAAGAATAACTCCTCCAGCTTACTATTCAAGAGTTGGTCACTTCAAACTGCAAAGGGCGTCTAGAGTCCTCCAACTGTATCAGGTTCAAGGCATTCTTGAATTTATCTCTAGGAGCAGAGCAGATAAGATTTTAAACGATGCTTGTATTTCAATAATGGATATTACGTTGACCGATTACAAGGGGGGGGGGAGCTTTAATTTTTTAGGGCTGGATATTGGAAAGCATTATATTGATCATTGTGCAAATGTTTTTGAAAAGTATTTCCAATTTTCAACTGCGTATGAACAAACAATGAATATTATTGTGGGTGAAGTTCGCACTAAAACCAAAGTCAAAAATGAATTGTCCATAAAAAGGTTTGCCGCCTATGCTTTATCTGGTTCAAACATATTTGAGGTTCTTCCGGCGCTTTCTTCTTGGAATATAGAAACAAAAAAACATCTGGGTGATGTAGTGTTTGAAATATTTCGTGAAAAATACAATTCCTTAGCAAGCATTGCCCAAGCATTTAAATTGCATACAATTAATCAAATCATACTAGAGTCGGGATTGCCTGACAGATATGATACACAAGAGTTTATACGGTCAATTCTAATTGCTTGTTATGTATGTGATTTTGAGAAAAAACCAGAAAATATATATCAAGAGTACATTGCACTAATAAATGCTGATGAAATCAACTTTAGTATAAGCTACGTTGATTTCATTGAGCTTGTTCGATCAATTGTTAATAAGTGTTCTCATGTTTTACCAGATGACAATGATGCAATGTCAAAATGTTTGTATGAGATAGTAAATAATGCACCGAAATCACCTACTTCAGTGCTTAAAGATAAGCTAGACTCAATTCAATATCATACCCAATCCGCAGGTTTAACTTTTTTTGTTGCGCTGACCGGTTGGCGGCGAAGCGAGTTTGGTTTTCCATTATCAGCAGTAAGGGTATCAATAAATAATGATGTTCTTGATAATTTATACACACCTTGGAGGTTTCATATTAATTGGTCTGTTCATAAGACTAGTGGCAAAACCTTGTTGAACCGTGAAATTACATCATATGCATATCAAATAGCGTTAATGCTGGATAAATTGAACGGATCAATGTCTGTAGCCCCAGCTCTTTATAAGCCCGGTATAAAAACGAAGAGCTCTGGATATAATTCCAGTGGCTTTGTTAGCAATAGGTGCCAAACGTTATGGATTGATTTTATAGTTAGATATTCCGTATTTAAAGAGCTCGATGAGCTTGAGAGGCTAATTGCTAAGACTAAGCTCAACAGTGTAGAACGTTCAAATTTAGATGAACTTAAAAGCTATTACGATCTAAACAATAGTCAGACGAAAACTATTATTGAAATTAGAAATAACCTGAGAGATGCGCTACCAAGGTATAACATCATTGCTGATACTGGTACGGTTACTTTAGGAGTAAAAATTGATCAATATGTAAAAGGTAGCCTTGATAATGAGTCTGTTATCATTTGTAATCAATTCCTTTCCTATGAAACAAAGGAAAAACTTCGAAATGGTGAATATCCAACAAAACAAGCTATGACAACAAAGTTTGTTCGTTTGGAGTTACTTGAAAATAATGTTTATCCAACGGTACATGCTTTTCGACACATTTGGGCAGAAGCTGTATTGCAACGCTATCGTGGTGATATTGGTAAATTCATACGAGCAAATTTTAAGCATTTAGATGAACGCTTCTTTATGGCTTACCTTAGAGACAAGGAAACTAAGGCTGTTTTTCAGGTAGCCACAAGAACTGTGATTAATAGTATTGTTCGTCAGAAAATAAAGGCAATGACAGACAATAGTCGTGAATTTTCTGGCGGTTTTGATCGTTTTTTATCTAAAGCTGTAAAGTTTACAAAGGTAGTTAGTCAAAACGAACTTGAAGAGCTCGCTACTACTATCTCGGAGCATCGTGTTATTGATATGAAATCAACCCCTTGGGCATCATGCTTTTTGCGAGCTGGAACAGAGAAAACAGCAAAATGTTCAGAAGATGGAGTGCCACAAAGGCGCAATGCAGAACCTAAATTATGTCTAGGCTGTGTCAATGCTGATATTGCGGAGGGTAATTTCAATGGCATTGTTGTTTATATCAAGCATGATATAGCGGCATGCAGAAATCCAAAGCTTCCTTTATTTATTAAGGAACCGCATATCAAAATTGTAAAGTTTGCTTTGCAGAGGGTCGACCAACTTAGAAAAAATAGCAATAATGCGAAATACGACAAATTCATTTCATATCTAAAAGAAACATTAGAAATGTCATCAATAAGCGAAGAGGTAGCATGATATGAACGATGCAGATTATCTTGATGGATTTCTAGATAAAGATGATTTGGAAGAAAATAGCAACGAATCATTGCCAGTCTGGGTCAGTAAATCGAACAGCTCATTTAAAGCCTATGAAGCCATTAATGAATTGAACGGTATAAAAAAACAATACATTCGTCGTCATGGCTTGAAATCTCAATATACCAAAAAGTCTAATTATCAGATATCTAAGGCATCGGTAGCTCGTATTGTTGGCACTACGCCACAAGCGATTTTCAACAGCGTTGATTATGCAGGCGCTCTTTCTAGGTATCGTGAAGAAATAAATGAAAAGTTAGAACAAGCAAAGCTACAGAAAATTGCAAAGAATAATTCTGGCTTGAGGGGGGAGCGTAAAGAGGAACTTGTTAAGGGATTGCAAGAAGCAAAAAATAAAAATGAAGATCTTCTGGTTGAGACAGTTGATAAAGTTTATGAGAGAACGATTAATAGTTTGTCTTTAGATGTTAAAAGAAAGTTAAAGTTGATTAGCTAATAATTAGAGACTGTAAATTAATTTGTGTATCTGCCTATCATTAACCCCATAATGGGAAAAAGGATAGGTACTATGAACAAGAAAGAACTTGAAGCTTTTGCTCGTGAAGCAGCTAAAGGCATTAAAACTGAACAAGATCTAAATGACTTCAGTTTAATGATGACAAAGGTCACCGTTGAAGCCGCCCTCAATGCTGAGTTGGAAGAACATTTAGGCTATGAGAAGCATCAGTCCTCATCAGGTGGCAACAGTCGTAACGGCTTCTCAAACAAACAAATTAAAACCGAAGATGGTCAGTTTGACCTTGAACTTCCTCGTGATCGTGACAGTAGCTTTGAACCCAAGTTAGTCAAAAAACATCAAAGCCGCTTCACCTCGATGGATGACAAAATATTAAGCCTTTATGCCAAAGGCATGACTACACGAGAGATCGTGGCAACCTTCAAAGAAATGTACGATGCTGATATTTCAGCCACACTTATTTCCAGGGTCACTGATGCGGTGATTGAACAGGTTGTGGAATGGCAGTCCCGTCCACTTGATGCTGTTTATCCTATTGTTTATTTAGACTGTATCGTGGTTAAAATACGGCAAGACAAGCACGTCATCAACAAGGCTATTTATCTTGCATTAGGCGTGAATATGGAAGGTCACAAAGAGTTATTAGGCATGTGGCTATCGGAAAATGAAGGGGCTAAGTTCTGGCTCAATGTCCTGACAGAACTTCAAAACCGAGGTGTTGAATCGCGCCGGTAAATTCGGAGGCGTATTTGTTTGAGTCATGCTGCCGCATTTTCGGCAAATTGTCGATAATAATTTTCCTCATACTCAACCGGTGGAATATCACCGATAGGACTGAGTAGTCGTTTATTGTTGAACCAATCAACCCAATCCAACGTGGCCAATTCGACTTGCTCCAGTCCTTTCCATGGACCGTCTTTGTGGATTACTTCCGTTTTGTATAGTCCGTTGATGGTTTCTGCCAACGCGTTGTCGTAAGAATCACCAACACTGCCGACAGAGGCACTGAATCCCGCTTCTGACAGTCGCTCGGAATAGCGAATGGACACATACTGACTGCCACGATCACTATGATGAATAACGCCTTTAGGTTTACCTCGTGCCCATAAAGCTTGTTCCAGTGCATCAAGAATGAGTTGTGTCCGCATGGACTTCATGACTCGCCAACCGACGATCTTGCGTGAAAATACATCGGTCACAAAGGCTACATAGACAAAACCTGACCAAGTAGCCACATAAGTAATATCGGCAACCCACAATTGATTGGGGCGCTGAGCTGTGAACTCACGATTGACCAAGTCCAGAGGTTTGGCGGCACTCTCATCAGGAATCGTCGTAATGCAACGCCGGCCTCGGCGTACACCTTGCAGTTCCAATACGGCCATAAGTCGAGCAACAGTACAACGAGCCACATGAAAGCCCTCGCGTTGTAACTGCTTCCATACCTTCCTGACACCATAACATCGACGATTCTCCTGCCAGACACGCTGGATTTGTGGTTTTATTGCTTCATCCTGATGGTAACGCTGGCAGCGACGTTCAGGCTCAGCCTCCAGCACTTTGCAACGGTAATACGTTGAGGGTGCGATCTGTAACACACGACAGATCGGCTCGACACCATGCAACGCTCTATACACATCAATGAATTGGATTATTTTCGAGGTTTGCGGTCGAGCTCCGCCTGAGCAAAAAATGCGGCTGCTTTTTTCAGGATCTCATTGGCTTGTTTAAGCTCTCGATTCTCTCGCTCAAGATCTTTTATTTTAGCTGCAGCATCAGAAGGGACACCCGGTTTCTTACCTGAATCCACTTTCATTTTGCTTACCCATGTTCTTAATGTCTCAGGCGTACAACCGATTTTAGATGAAATAGACACCAAAGTCGCCCACCTTGAAGGATGTTCATGCTCTGAGGTCAATACCATGCGAACGGCGCGTTCGCGGACTTCTGGGGAATACGTTACTTTCTTGTTCATTGGCTAATTCTCTCAAGATTATTAGCCTCCGACAAACCCGGTGCGATTCACGATGGCGTTTTCGACACTAACACCTTCGACAACTCAAGAAACAAACCATCCTCAAAAGAGCTTGAATTAGATTTATTGGATCACTTTAATGTTAATGTTTCCCCTGATAAGATTAGTGAAATAACTGACGAACACTTTTTAACAAGCTCTTATGAGAAAGTGGTCAATATATTTGGGCGTTTTCAACAAGAATCCATTGCCTTAGGTTTAAGTGAACTAAGATAACGCTGATAACTGTCAATAGCACCCTAAAATTGACCCTTTTTAGCTATCAAACCATTGCCCGTCATTATGCGCATTCCACACCAAACTGATAACGAATTCAGACCTCACTGCCAACCCTACTGAACTGACTGCCAATAAGTAGCACTATAAACGTTCAGCTATGCTTTTCATTTAAGTGTATTTATCAAACTTGAACCGACACGCTTAAAGTAAGGTTTTGATGCCGTTTAACCGTCCGTTTTGTGCCAATAGCGGTCTCTCGATTATCACTCCAGTCTTACTTTTTGGTTGGTGAGTACATATCACTTTTTGCTATAGACACAAGATACTCTGTTAGTACTATTACAGATTATTTTCAATCGTCCATTCTTTTAGTTCTTCAAGAATCGATAGTGCACTTACTCCTCTTTTTGCTATCTGGTACCTTACCGCAATAGGTTTAGTTGAAATTACTTTCCTAGTGATGAGTTTATTTGCTTCCATCGCTTTTAACCGCTCAGCAATAACTTTTTTACTGGCTCCGGCAAGCTGTCTCGCAATTTCATTAAACCGCATAGGTTGGTCTTTTAAGTGCCATAAAATAGATCCTGTCCATTTGTGTCCAATAATACGCATGCCTCTCTCCACTGGGCAAGGTTCATAACATTCTTTATTCATAATTACAGGTTACAAAAAGTTAACTAGTTGACTATTGTAACCTTAATGTTATAGTTCTCACAACATTTTAATCTTATGAGAAAACACTAATGGAAAGCAAAGCAATTTTTGTAAATGCGGGCGGCGGCTTCAACACGGTCACAACTGAGCAGGTGACAGTAAAAAATCCAGCTACAGATGAAATAACAGTCAGGCTTCATGCTAATTCGTTGAATTATCATGACTATGCTGTAGTGAAAGGTCTCTGGGCACCCTCAGAACGGAGGATCCCTATGGCTGATGGTGCAGGGGAAGTGATTGAGGTTGGTGAAAACGTGACTGAATTTAAGGTCGGTGATAGTGTCGTTAGTACATTTTTCCCGACATGGGAAAATGGCGAACCTATCGTTGATGGGTTTTCCACTGTACCTGGAGATGGTATTGATGGTTACGCCCGTGAATATGTTACATCTTCGTCAAATTCATTCACAAAAGCGCCTAAAGGCTGGTCACATGTAGAAGCTTCAACATTGACTACGGCTGCGCTAACAGCTTGGCGTGCATTGATGTGCTTCAACACTATCAAATCCGGCGAAACCGTTTTATTACAAGGTACTGGTGGTGTTTCCATCTTTGCCTTGCAGTTTGCAAAAATGGTGGGTGCGAAAGTCATTGCAACCTCTTCAAGTGAACAAAAATTGGAACGGTTAATAGAAATGGGCGCCGATCATGTTATCAATTATAAAACCGAACCCAACTGGGGAAAACGTGCAATAGAATTAAATGGTGGTGTTGGTGTCGATCATGTAGTTGAAATTGGTGGTGGAGAAACATTAGAGCAATCATTAGCAGCTGTAAGAGTGGGAGGGCAAATTTCATTAATTGGAATTTTATCAGGCCAAACATGTGAAATTAATATTGTTAAAGCATTTATACAACAAGTTAGACTTCAAGGAGTTCTTGTAGGAAGCCGATCTCAGCAAGAAGAAATGATTAAAGCTATTGAGGTTAATCAAATAAAACCAGTAATAGACAAGGTGTTTTCACTTGAGGATATGGTGGATGCATTTGAGTATCAGGAAAGCAATCGTCATTTTGGAAAAATATGCCTTGAATTTTAATCATAAGGGATCTAGAATGATTAAGTTACAAATTCACAGTGAAAAAATAAATTATAATCAAGAGGTTATTTCATGAAGCTATCTAAGAAGAGAAAATACACAGCAATCAAGGCTTTAACCTTTGCAATATTAAGTACACAAGCAGTAACTAGTTTTGCTGGCTCTGCAGAGGTTGAGGAAAACTTGAGTAAACTCAAGATGCCAGCAGGCTTTAAAGTAGAAGTTTATGCTGATGTGCCAGGCGCACGTCAAATGACGCTTGGCACAAACGGCAATGTATATGTAGGCACGCGTGGTAAAAATGTCTATGCCGTAGTCGATAAAGATAAAGACCATAAAGCTGATCAAGTTGTGACCATATTAGATGATCTTAATGTCGGCAATGGTGTTGCTATGTATAGAGGAAATTTATATGTTGCAGAACAACATCGTATTACACGTTATGCCGCTCCCGACTTTGACTTAAATCTCCCTTTTAAACAAATGCGAGAAGTTATTTACGACAAACTACCCGATAAGTTTCATCATGGATGGCGTTATATTGCGTTTGGACCTGACGAAAAGCTGTATGTCACTATCGGTGCACCGTGTAATATTTGTAATCCTGAAGGTATCGAAGCCAGCATTATTCGCATGAACGCTGATGGTAGTGATGTAGAAACCTATGCAAAAGGCGTTAGAAACTCTGTAGGTATGGATTTTCAACCAGGCACTAATACACTTCACTTTACTGATAACGGTGTAGATATGATGGGGAATGACATTCCTCATGATGAATTTAATGCGGCGCCTAAAAAGGGGATGCATTTTGGATTCCCTTTCTACGCAGGTGGTGATGCAAGACAACAAGATTGGGCAAGTAAAGTTGCCCCTAAAGATGTTGCATACCCTGTGGCAGAGTTTCAAGCTCATAGTGCAAATCTAGGGTTTAAATTTTACACAGGTCAACAATTCCCTTCTGAGTATCAAGGCGATGCTATTGTTGCCCAACACGGATCATGGAATAGGGACACCCCTGTTGGTTATCAGTTAATGCGTGTTAAGTACGACGCTCAGCATAATGTTGAAAGCAGTGAAGTATTTATTGATGGCTGGCTTAATAATGGTGAAGTTTGGGGGCGTCCAACTGACGTCTTGCAGATGCCAGATGGTTCTTTATTGATTTCTGATGATTACAATGGCGTGATATACCGAGTCAGTTATGGTGAACAAGCGACTGCTTCAGCTGTATTGTCTAAAGAATCAGGTAAAGTACTGAACAATTTGCAGATGCCTGAGTCTTCAATTTCTCATTATGACGGTCGTGTATTTATCACCGAAATTGGTGAGTTTGGTAAAAATGGTGATGGCAAAGTGACCATTTTAAACAAAGATGGCTCAACTAAAACACTAGCTGATGACTTAAACGACCCTAAAGGGATTGATATGTTTAATAATCAGCTTTATATCGCTGATGTTGATCATATAGTACGAGTTGATTTTGATGGTAAGAAAACAATTATTGCAAAACCATCTGACTTTCAAGATAAGCCTATCTTTTTAAATGATATTGAGATTGATGGGCTTGGTAATGTCTTTGTTTCAGATAGTGGGGATGACAATGGTAAGCATGGTGCTATTTATAAAATAACACCAGCAGGTAAGGTTATCC
Organism: Methylophaga thalassica; assembly: GCA_011052985.1. Lineage (GTDB taxonomy): Bacteria > Pseudomonadota > Gammaproteobacteria > Nitrosococcales > Methylophagaceae > Methylophaga > Methylophaga aminisulfidivorans_A. The sequence continues at coordinate 59,368 of DRHY01000178.1, read as the reverse complement.
AGATTGTAAATGATAAGTCAGGTATAAAACGACCTAACGGCTTATTAATGGATGGTCCAAATAAGTTGCTAGTTGCTGATTTTGGTACAGGTAAGCTATTTCAAGTTACTTTTAATGGGATGTCATCTAAACCAAAGTCAAAAGTATCATTACTTAACAGTGGATTTGGTGGCGCGGATGGATTGGTCAGAGATACAGACGGTGTTTTATATATCAGTGATTGGGCCAACGGCAAAGTTTGGCAACTAAGTGAGCCTAAAGCAACGCCGCAATTAATATCAGAAGGACACCAGTCTGCTGCAGATATAGCACTCTCTGTTGATGGAAAGTATATTCTTATGCCAGATATGAAGGCAGGTCAGTTAATACCTTTAAGTATTAAATGATAACTTACTAACGGGTTTTCGGTTTTGTTAATAGCTATGACTAATAACAAATAAAGGTCGATTCACGTAAAAAAACCATCTTATATGAAAAAGCCCAGCACTGGAGTGTTGGGCTTTTTCATGTTTACATACCCAAAGTACTTGAAAATTCAGATCTTAGAAGGTTTAATAACTCAACTGTCTCCTTTGGGTCGATAGCGACCAACATTACTAGCGCTCATACTTAAAGCCTATCCCAAAAGGAGGGCTACACCATGCTTTATTTACCAATATTGAGAAAACCGCAGGAACCTTGGAATAAAGGTAAGCTCATAGGTCAAAAGCCACCACTTAAGTTACGTGAAATATGGGCGATTCGTATTCAACTTCAATTGGAACATAGAATCAAAGAAGTGGCATTATTCAACCTAGCTATCGACAGTAAACTAAGAAGCTGTGATTTAGTGAAGCTAAAAGTTAGAGATGTAACTAATGGCAACACAATATTGCACCGAGCTATGATTCTACAACAAAAGACAAAAAAGCCTGTTCAATTTGAGATCACAGAACAGACTCGTGACTCTTTATCAAAGTGGATTGCATTACAAGGTCTTGCATCAAGTGACTATTTATTTTCAAGTCGTATACATGACTCGGATCATATCTCAACTCGCCAATACGCTAGGATCGTACATAAGTGGATAGACATGATTGGACTTGATACCGCACTTTATGGAACTCACACAATGAGAAGAACTAAAGTAACACTAATTTATCACCGAACTAAGAATCTACGAGCCATACAACTGTTGCTCGGTCACACAAAGCTTGAAAGCACTGTGCGTTATCTCGGTATTGAGGTTGATGATGCTTTAGAAATGGCAGAACAAACAGAGGTCTAAGTCAGCAGCAAATTAGCGATCACTTAACGGTGGTCGCTAACGTGCCAGGTGACATCTGGTGTCAAGGAGAAACCTGGACAACCACATGTTATTTTTCGATGAACAATTCCAAACAACCAGAAATCTTCATTAATCCTTCATGGGTTTGTATTTGTTCTAATGGTACTCCAGAAGTCTGATTGTTGTATGTTGAAAACCAATGCTTCAACCAATCCGCATCACCCCCAACGAGTTGATAAACATTTTTGTAACAATTTAGTAAAATTAAAGCATTATCAGCTTCTTTATTTCCCAGTTTTATTCCATCACTGAAAATGGTTTGATCTGCACCGATAATTACGGCTAAGTCAGATAGTGATAATCCCAAAATATCACCTAGCTTTAATAAAGACTTTTTAAGCACATCACTATTTAACTTATTACTATTATCCATCGAAGCCTTGAAGCCTCTGCTTATTTAAAAATATAGAGTAATAATTCATTATGAAAAAACACCATGATCAATACGCCCCAGAAAATCTACAACTTCATTCAGTCCCGATTCAGTATATGCATATTCAATAGGTGAAACTCCTTTAAATAGACGTTTAGATGATTTAAGCCATATTATTGCCGTTTCACGATCACCCATGACATCTTCGGCTATTTTTATTAATTCTAAAAATTGAGATAACCGCCTCGACTCCTTTTCGTGAAACTGGCCTTCTTTTTTTCTTCGAGCGAGTGTGCGTTCTGAAATATTAAGAATATTCGCAATATTAGATAATGGAAGATTTAAATCAATTCTTAATCGTTCCACTATTTTGTATTTTAGATAGTTCATTCGCGTACACCCTTTTCAATATTTAGGCACTTGAAATAATCTAATTAGAGCGTTTCCTCAACCTATACAGATAACGGGATGTTTTGAATTTAATATTGCTAATTAGTTATACTGCCAGCCAATATTATATTCCTCAAAATACTGTATTAAACTCCATGACGACCCTTATTAATCCATTCTGATTTGCACTGCTCCAATGGTATTCAAATGTTAGCTAGTTGCATGTTAAAAACCAATCCTAGTGGCACAACAAGTTAGAACTACATTAAATAGGATATTTAAATCTAATTTTGCCCTTATAAGGGTCGACAAACAATTCTTTTTGGACTAAATCTAGTCCAATTATCCGTTCGAGCACATAAATAGCATCATCATGAGGCTTTCCCGGCTCACCAATAACCTCATAAATAGATCCAGACTTAGTTTTACCTTGACCTGTTTTAATATCAAATTCCTGTATAGGTGTACTTACGCGGCCAATTAGGTCAGTTTGGCTATATCCCACAAATATTTCAGTTAAATTTTCATTTGGAAGATCAAGTACAATTATGTTCCAATCAAGTAATCTGACATGTCCTGCTGGTAGTTCTTTATACATCACCATTCTCCCCTAGCTATTTTTTCACTCTAACCTTATTGCTTTAATACACATGAATAATCTCCTGCCGTTAAGCATACGAGAAAATTCTACTTTTGACTTCGATTATTTTTCGGGGGGATTACAGGTCGACAAGAGACTTTTGAATAAATCCACGCTAACGTGCAATAGCAGCCATTTGTATGGGGCATGACAAGTTAAGTGATATTTCAAGCAAGACCTTATAGAGATCTTACTCCCTCAAATAAACTAACCAAGTACCGTGTTAATCGTATTTTTTGTCTTGTCCCCAAAGGGTCATTAGCCTATTCCGAATGTTTTTTTCGATGCCAATATCTTTGGGAGTGTAAAACTGTGGTGTTTCGTCTGGTGAGTACTGTTGGTTAACCCAGCTTTCTGGGAAGTTGTGTGGATATTGATACTTAATTGGATGATTTTTTGCAGGGAAGTTTTTCAGATGTTCAGGGACATCAATTGTGGAATTCTCCTGAATATAGGCCAGAGCACCATCCATTGCTTTGTACACAGCATTACTTTTTACTGTGCTAGCCAGATATGTGGTTGCTTGAGCAAGTGTAATGCGTGCTTCTGGCATGCCAATATTACTTACGACATTCAATGTATTGTTCGCCATTGTGAGTCCGTTGATATCAGCATTTCCTACATCTTCCGAAGCAAAAATAACTAAGCGCCTAGCAATAAAGACAGGATCTTCACCTCCATCAAGCATTACTGCAAGCCATAGAAGTGCTCCGTCAGGATCGGAGCCTCTGAGACTTTTAATGAAGGCAGAAATCACATCGTAGTGGCGATCTTTGTTTCGGTCATAAGCTCGAGAATTTTCAAGAATAATTTTCTTGAACGTGGGAATGGAGAATTGATTACTGTCTTTGAGTTTTAATGCTAATTCTAGATTGCCAATAGCCTTTCTGGCATCACCACCAGAATATTCAGCAATTAACTCCGCCTCATCAGCACTAAGCTCCGTTTCAAGTTTGCGTGCTGCAGAATGCAATATCTGCAAGGTGTCTGCATAGTTCATTGCTTGCAGTTCGACGATGTGCAGTCGCGATAATAGTGCTTTGTTAATGCTACTTCTCGGGTTTTCTGTGGTTGCTCCTATTAAGACAAAGCGTCCACTTTCAACGTACGGAAGCAGGGCATCCTGTTGAGCACGATTAAACCGGTGTATTTCGTCGATGAAGATAACAGGCGTGCGTTTTCCAAGATTGTTTGTATCTTGCGCCACTTGGAAAAGTTTCTTAAGTTCTGGTAATCCCGATAGAACAGCAGAGAAAGAGAGAAGCTCAATATCCTCAGAAGCACACAAGGCATGTGCTAATGATGTTTTCCCTGAACCTGGAGGGCCATATAACACCATACTTGTAGGCTTGGTTGATTGGAGAAAGGGGTATCTGTCTTCTAGACTCTCTAACCCAACGAATTCAAATTTATTCTGTGGCCTAAGCTTGTATGCGAGTGGAGACGATGCAGTTACATTATCCTCATTTCCAAAAAATGATTTTTGCAAGATAATTAAGACCTATCGGTTGGTGAAAGAAGAATTATTAATATAATATCAGAGTTAATGAGTTAAATTTGAAAGTGCGATTCTATTTGACCTAACTCAAAGGTGCTACCACCACAACCCTCGTTAAAAGTAAACGTACTTTGCAGCCAGATATCACTGATTGATTCGTGAGCAAGTGATTACTTGGGCAACGTTCTCATGTCGAAAAACGTATCCGAAATATCTGCTTTTCTAGTAGTTCAGTAAGAAGTTAAGTTTTGAAATTACTGAATTCCATAAAATGAATGCTAAATTAGCCCCCTATATTTTCGTATGCTATTGAGTAATAATGATAATTAATTTAATATTATCTGAAGAATACGAATTTATGGTACATATAATTTAGGTAGACAGCGTTTCTCTGAATCAGATGTAGGTCACTATAAATCCATTGCACTTACCCATCGTATTAATATGTTCTATGGAACAGATTGGGATGCAGAGCCTAATTTTTTTGAACCTACAATGAACAATGTTGAATCATTTGATTTAATTATAGGGTGTGTAGATAAAGCATCTTTCCGAGTAGAACTTGGACAATTAGCACAAAAGAATCATACATCACACTCCCCTGTTCTCTGGCTAGATATGGGTAACGGTCAACATTCTGGTCAATGTGTCCTTGGTCATATTGTGACGTCTCACAATGACACCTTTAGGCTTCCAACTGTATTTGATCTTTATCCTGACCTCGCGAATCCTCAACATGACAATGATGACGCTCCACGCTGCTCTCTCGCAGAGGCACTCACAGGTAAAAATGGGCAAGATTTATTTATCAACGGAACCCTTGCTACTTATTCCATGAATATCATCTGGCAGTTGCTAACAAAAGGCGAACTAGACCATCACGGGATGACAGTTGATGTTCAAACGCTCAAATCAGCTCCAATGCTAATTGATGAACAAGCATGGGCTTTCTACGGCTATAAACAAAACGAAAAAGCAGCCTGAAAGCATCGTATTTACTAGTGGTTGCGCGATTGAAACTTCGTGATCAAATAGAAGTAACCCAATCGGGCAACAAGTAAATATTAAGGAGACAAATATGAACGCACCTCTCACAAAAACGCTTAGTGAAAAACCAGTATCTTTTGAAATAGCAGACGTAATGGAAAATGTTTACGACAAACAAATGCTTCATCTGCCTAAAGACATGATTAGTGTTCGTGAAGGTTTTAACCCTCGCAGATATTTCTCTGAGGACAAACTAAATGAAATGGTTGCAAGCATTAAGACACAAGGCATTCTTCAACCTATCGTTGTTAAACCAAGTCATGATAGAACAACATTTTATTTAATTGCTGGTGAAAGACGATATCGGGCTGCAACTATTGCAGGCGTTGAAAAAGTCCCTGTCATTATCCGTCTTGTCAGTGATGAAGAAGCCCTAGCAATGGCGGTTGCTGAAAATAGTGAGCGTCAGGACGTTAGTGCTGCCGAGGAAGCAAAAGCTTGTCAAAGAATGCTGACCCTATGTAAAGGTGACAGAACAGAGGCTGCACTGGCATTAGGTTGGACTGAAAAGAAACTAGAAACTCGACTGACTCTTTTACATTGTACAGATAGCGTATTGGATGCTCTTGAACAGAGAAAGATAGCAATTGGTCATGCTGAGTTATTTGCTGGACTGACAGCAGAACTACAGGACTCAATTCTTGTAAGCGTGATTGAAAAACGAGTAACGGTTTCCGTGTTGCGTGACCAGTTGGGCAAATTTGCATTCAAACTATCAGATGCAGTATTTAATCTGACTGGCTGTAATGGCTGTCCTCATAACTCAAGTATTACAGCCGACCTGTTTGATGAAAGCCTATCTGATGGTCACTGTCTGAATCGAGATTGTTATGAACAGAAAACCAGACAGCATCTTGAAGAAAAAAAGACTGAGTTGTCCAAAGAATATCCTGTCATTTGGCTCGATGTTGAGCGCCCTGCTGACACTCGATGTCATTTAATGCGTGAAGGTGAAAACGGGGTTGGTCGTGAGCAGTATTCTGCCTGCCAAGGCTGTGGCAATTTTGGTGCATTAATGAGTACCTCTAAAGGCAACGAGGGGCAGGTAGAAACGGGCTTATGCTTTGATGTGACGTGTAACAGCAAAATGATTAAATCACATCAAAATGAGCTGGTAAGTGAACAATTGTCATCAGTTCAGCCTAATAGCAACACTGAAACTCCCTCTATTATCAAGCCGGAAAAGCCAAAGGAAAGAAAGAAAGCGGCTGATACACCAAAACGTGTCAAAGAATTTGTTCAGGCAAGAAAGTACAAAGCTGCAGCAGCGACAGTTTGGTCGAATATTAAATTAACTAAGGTCATGTCACTTATTGCCTTAACAGAAGCTATCAAGCATCTACGAGTGACTGACAAGCTTGAAAGAGGGCTAAAAACATACGGAGCAGAAAAATTGCTCACTATGACTTCACGTGCAGAGAAGGTGTCATTGCTGCATAGCTTAGATGAATCAACTCTGGATATGACTATTAGTGCATTTGCTGCAACGCTGGCAGGCGGCATTGCCCCAGAACGTATTCAATACGAAGAATCAGACGGGTTGAAAACAGCACATGCCATTCTAAAAGCTGAAAATGTAGATATGCGTAATCATTTTCTTGTTGATGAAGAGTATCTGCAAACCTTAACAGTTAGTGGCTTAAAAGCGCTGGTAATGGAGTCAGGATTCTTAGAATGGTATGAAGCAAAGGAAGGGAAACAAGCTGGTCACTGTGAGAAAGAAATACTCAAAGGTAAGCGTGACGATCAGATAAAAGCCATATTCAAGGCTGGATTCGATTGGAAAGGCTATTTACCAATAGAGGCTCAGTTGCGCGATTAATAATCTGCGTTACAACTAATGCATGGGGCAGACCTACTGCCCCACTTATCTCACAAAAGGATCAAACAATGGAAAACAGCATTTTAAACTTTCTAACTAGCATACATGGGGCGTTGGCTGAGAATGAAAATCTTCGTTTGGATATTACACGTTCGGGTGACTCTTTAGACATCATCGTATTGCCATTACTCAGTGATGATGAAACCAAAGTGCCAGAAGAAGCAAAACAAGTCCGTAGCGCCCTCTCAATGCCTCTGGCTATGAGAAATATGTCACTTGATGAGCTAAGTACTGAATTTGGAGAAAGGCTTTCTGGATATGGTCAGGTTCGCCAGCAAGCAAATGATGCGTATCAAGAGTTGTTAATGTCATTAAAAGATGCCACGGCTAATGCCAAAAACTCAAAATCAAAAGCCGAGGCTAAAACTAAGCCAAAAGCTAAGAATGACTCCCCTGCTGTGCAGGATGATGAAGAAAAGCAAACTCAACCATCCAGCGAGGCTTTGTCTGCGGATTCAGTACAGCCAGAAGCTGTTTCTGAGACAGATACAGAAAACGAAGTCTCTAATGCAGCAGATGGCCACGAGCTGCCTACAAGTGCCAATGAAGCTTTTAAATTTTCTTTCTAAGAGGGGGAGCCAAATATGTCCAAAATAAAAACGTTAACTCGCATCTTTCGAAGTGGTTCAGTACAAATGCCTGATCCAGACCCAACCATGAAACCTGAGCAAGTCAGAGAGCTATATAGTGCAAACTATCAGCACCTTACAAATGCTGTTGTCGAAGGGCCGAGCACGCAGGGCGATTATATGGTATATGAGTTTGTACCCGCCCCTGTGAAGACCAAGGGATAAGGATAGAGAGATGAATACTACATTAGATGAGCTTAAAGATTTTGCAGAGAATCTCATGGCTGTCTGCAATCATCAAGTTAATAAAAATCGACCACTATCCCACATCAGTATAGATATTTTGGCAAAACAGTTTCTATACAAAAAAGAGCAGCACAATAAGCAGGATTCTAAATCCTAATTCATATCCAGTTCAAACCTGAGATTAAGACCGGCAATAGCCGGTCTTTGTTTTTATTAAGTTGCGTGAATTTAAAGTCGTGTGACACTAAAAGTAAGCCTTTAAGCCACGACTATGGAGAAGATTTGCATGACTCAACAACATCACGAAATCATTGACACATTAATTAAATGGTCACAATTAAACACTCGTGAAGACTCACAAAATAGCCATGAGTTAAAACTGTCTAATGATGTTTCCAAGATTTATCAAATAACAACTGCTAAACGAGGTAAAGCACAAAAATTACCTGCTAGTACTTTACTGCCAGTGTGAGCTTAGACAATGATTGCTTTACCTACCTTTGAACCAACAGCGTTAGATAAAACATATCAGCAGTTCGATGATGTGCTGGCTTTTAATGAGAAAGAAAAACGATTAACGGGAGAAATCGGTTTATTTTTGAACTCACTTAATCTTCTCGATGCAAAAAAACTATCCAATAGTGTGCAAACGCTTAGTCGAGGAGGAATTAATGAAGTTTTTCGGGAAGGTATCAGTCAATGGGATAGACGATTAAGTCACTCCACTGATGAGAGGTTCAATTATTTATCTCCATCTCTGGGGTTGGCATCAGACTCTAATGATAACGATCGCGAAAAACTTCTGTTGAGTATATCAACAACCCCATATGCTTATGACATCAAACCTCTTTCACTCTTGTCTCAAATAGACCGGAATGTAGTCGTGCGTTGTATAGCCGAAATACGTTCAATTTTTCTCTATAACCCCAATGTCACCGACTTGATAGATTTTGCTGGTTATCGAGTAGAGATTTATGAATATCTTGATGATTTTCTACCTAAGAAGATTAAGACTGCGGGAACTGATGCAATAGAACAATACTTGGAAGAGAACCAAGATAAATTAGAGTTTTATTCATTAGATGAAATGGAAGAAGTAGTAGAGGGTTACTGCGAGTTTAAGAAGCCATTCCCAAAATGGGTGGCTGAATTGGACAAAGGAATAGGGAAAGACGATCCGTTTAAAGCCTTATCCAGACTAAAACGCTTGAGAGGTAAATCACATCACAAAGAGGTTGTTGAGTTTCTCAATAAGACAATTAATTCTATATCTGAGTATCTCAAAAATTTCCCTGATATTAAGTCATGGTCTGATTATTTATCTTTATCGTATGTCCTAAATACAGGTGTTGAAACTGATGATCCACCAGTAGATATGGGGTACATGCTTGCATGGGTAGATAATGGCTTCTGGTGGGACATTCAATCTGATGTCTTCAACAACATGATGGAAGCCGGAGAGACACCAACTTTTTATGGTTGGGTTTACGGTGAGCATTCAGGTGCCTCTATATTAACTGCTGAAAGAATCTATCGTGGTGCAGCGTTGTTCACTGATATGGCACTAATGACAGAGAGTTTTGAGCAAAACTTGCCTGATTCGAAATGTGTGGATAATGAAAGTTAAGGAGGACATAAAATGACACAGCAAGCAATAACAACACACAAGGCTTTATTATTTCACACTATAGATAAGCAGGAACTGGAAGGAATGTACCATGAGGATATCTATTCTCCTCACCACTCAAAGCAGCAATCGCTATCCCTAACAATCCATGACGTAAAACAATCCCCTACAGGCTCAGTAATAGGGGCAGGAAGACTAATAAGTGAAGTTGATAAGCAAGAGTTACGAGATTATCTGAACGGTGAAGATGGTATTAAAAGCCAATGGTTGCCGCCTAACTTATTGTTGATTAATAGTCAGAAAATGGTCTGGTATGTTCCGTCTAAGATTCGCACCATGCACATAAAAGCTGGTGATGAAATCTTGCATATAAAACTGAAATTTCCTTCCCTTGTTTTCCAAGCAGATAGCAGTGGTAGTCTAAAGGTTGCTGCTTATGCTGGCTCTGGTCGTCCAAAGCTAACTCAGCCGCTATATCATGCTCCGTTATGGAATATCTATGCTAATACACGCCTATGCAGCGGTACAGCATTGACCACTGACGTAATCTCAGTGGAATCTATGGTGATTTGGGAAGAGGCTGTCTTTGATACCGTCTTCACTCACTCTAATCACAACAATGTCCTTTCAAATAATAAAGCAGGTAAACAACGCTCGTATTTGGCTTTCATTAAAAAGAAAGCCAAGTCAGGGGCAGCGTTTAATGTTTCAGATATGACGCCACTCAGAATGACTCTGGAAAATTGGGCAGCATAAAAAGAAGTAGTTCACAGCCAGATAAAAATGAATGTGATTAAATTCGCTTTTAATTATTTGGCTTTATAGATATTCAAGCAATAAAAAGAGGTGCTTATTAGCCATGAAAACCCCTACCCCGCCCGTATTCTCATATACATTACAACACTATGCTGGTCATCACGTTTTATGCATTACTGATGATTTTGATAATAGTAGGCCGAGTATCACTGTGACTAATACAGCTGAGTATGTTTTGAAAGATATAGCCAATGAAATTGGACAATTACCTGAGCTAATAATCTACCGAGATACACAAGGACATTGGGATAGAATGTTGATGAGTCCAACTGGGACGTTTATCAGGATTGAGCCAATAGTATCAGGTTTAAAGGTTCCTGTTCTGAGCCAAGAGACAGCAGTGCAATTGGCAGTAACAAGTACAGCCAACTCACTATCTGGTGTCGCTTAAGTGGCTAGTATCAGTTTGAATGATGTACGGGTTTGAATATCGAAACTGATAGATAAAGATATAGATTGTAGAAGATTCAAGTTGGACAAAGATACATTCGAAAAACGACTAAAGAGACGAGATTTGGGAAGTGCTATTGTGATCTACTCGATTGCAATAGCCTTGTTGGTCATATCAGTGCCTTACGGCTGGAGTTTGGGCAAAGAAGGCAACCTGATTGACAAGTATTTTATGGCAGTATTCGCTTTAGCCGGTGTTGGCATGATGAATATGTTTTTTATAAAGACTATTTTGAAGATACTTAAAAGAACCTATTTGAAGTCATACTGGATTGAAGAACAAGGCGATGTTGTAAAGCTTTTCGGAGCTGTTCCCTTGCATGATATGTCATTTGTCGAGAGAGATTTATTGGGGCATAGAACAGGTTATAAGATTGTCAGCAATGCATACGATGAATTTGGATGCACTATGGCTGCGGTTAAACTTAGATAGAATTCATATTTAAGTAATAGCTCTAAACTAAAAAGGCACCACCGGAAGGTAGTGCCTTTTTTATTATGAGTTTGCAGCTAATTGATTCTTAGCTGATGAAGGATGTATTCCGATCTTTTTAAAGTACTTCGAGTCATCGGTTGTAAAATATTTATTAACTTCACTTTGGCATGCTTCTTCAAGAACCTTCTCAAAGCTCCGAGAGAGATCATCAAAGATGATGAAGTGCTGCCCCCACGAGCTTCTAATCCTCACACCTTTAATCTTGTCGCTTTTGGTGTTCGGTGGCCCTGGTCGATTAGTTTCAATCATCACTGTTTCATAGCCAGCAACAGCTTTTGGATTTAGTGCTAATCGTTTTGGTGTATCGCTTTGAGCATTAAGAAGTGCTGGCCTATTAAAACCAAAATCTTTCTCAATGAAATGATATTCAGGGAAATGGTCAATGATTATGTGTCCCATAATACTCTCCTAAAGTTACGGGATACATTTATCCCAAGGAGGATAGATATACCCCTTGGGTGAACTAAATCAGCTTACTGATTAAATATAGAGTGTCGTTTTGTGGTGCGACAAGACCTGTTGTGTAACAGAGTTACAGCGATGGATATAAATTACTATTCACCACTTTTCCTGTCAAACGAACTATTGTGATGGAGTTCATAAATCATATTTAAGTGTGTCAAGAGACAATATTCTGGAAGAAAGTATTTTTAAATCATCGTTACAGTTTTGACTTAGAGAGTCATTAATAAATTCGATTAAATTTGGTATGTCGGAATCATCTTTGACAAACAAATACTTTATATCTTTAGTAGTGAACTTTAGTGTGTGCTCTATCAATAACTCATTAGCAATATGCCGCGACTCATTAAAGTGTTCTTGATACATCATGAACCGGTGGTTGGCCACATATCTCCACTCATTCTCATGATAGAATTCTTTTTCATACTCCTTATTTGAAATAACCATCCTTCCTTTAATAGGTTTTATCAATGATAAGAATTTAAATATTAATCTTTCATATTCTGCCTCACCCTTTTCAGTGAGTGAGTTATAGTTCATACCAAGCATAAATGTAACTAGTTTTTTGATATCACTATTCTCATGAGTATAGATAACAGGCTCAAGGTGGTTTCTGTAACCCCACTCTTTACTCAGTCCGATGCCGTAACTCCCATAAAAATCGGTGTGTTCATTAATTCGTGACAAAGGAATGTCGCAGAAACAACTTATTGGAAATGCAAGATATTTGTGTGTATCCCAATTTTGCCATTTAAAGTCTTCTAAACAATATTTTGGTTGTATTCCGTTTTCCAAGATAGATTTTAGAATATCTAATGATTTGGTGAAATGAAATAAGTTTGCGGCTTTTGATTTCATGTGTTTTCAATCTTATTCTTTTTTGTGAACATAATTACAAGGGACAGTTATAACGAGCTAGCGAATGATATTGTATTGATTGGAGTATTTAGTTCTTTTGGAATCTCCACTTCAAACCTTATGATTGGAAGTTTTTCTTTTTCATTCATAGTGTTCCCCCTATAACGCCCGTATAAAGCAACCGGAGTGGTGGGCGTCGGATTGAATGCGATTGTTATAAGCCATAGCATACTTTTGAAGCAGATAGGACGCTTTTATGTGCTTGGTAGACTACATGCTGGTTGTATTGCTTTAGGGCTTCTAAATTATTTTTAATATGATGAAGACTGATAGTTTTAGGCTGGCTTTTCCATGCTTCTATTATCTTTTTGCTAGTCCCTTTAGGGCTAGCTTTCTCAATATCGGTGAAGATGTAACGAATAAATGAGTTCTTCGTTTTATCGTCTAGGTGCTCGACCTCTAGCTTCATACTAGTCCTTTAGATAACCTTATGTTTAATTTATTTGAATTTGTATTATGCCCAGTATTATGAGACTGTGAAAGTTGTAGGTGATTGAAAAATAGTATTTTTATTTGTTTTTACAAGGAATGGTTATGTCTATCGAACAAAATATACAGAGAAGTTTTTCTACACCGGAAATTAATGAGTGGTTAATTAATACCTCTCGTAAGACTTTCGATGAAGCAAAAGAAGTGCTTGGTGATACATATTCTAAAGAAGGATATGGTCTTGATGGGGTTGGTAGAAAAGTAATAGAAAACCTACAATTACCCCGTGTAGATGAAAACGGTAACTCTACGCCTCCAAAAGATCCAGTTTTATATGCAACAAAAGTTAGACACTATGGTTTATTCGATAGAAATACCTCTCATTTGATGACTCAAGGTATTTGTATTATTCCAGTCACTTTTACATGCACTTGTGATATTTATGCTCGTCTATGGATTAAAAATGATCTATCAGGTGAAGAGAAAACGCAAATTTCAGAGCAGTTTTATAATTTTGACCTTGACTCCGGCATTGATCCAAATGATATTGGCCCTAGCTTAGGCGTTCCTAGTAGTCATTATAAGGTTGAGCTTTACATTACATTGTACCGTCAGCAGCATATCAATGAACATTTGATAGCTTGGCAAAGTCTAGAACAAGCTTATTTGGAAAGTGATTATAAAATTATAAGTATGCGAGATGAGTGGCAAGCTGGTCTCCCTGAAGTAGATGATGATTCAGTGGTCGTATCAGATCCAGAGAATCCTGGAGATGTTCTAGAGCGTGAACTTGAAGATATTGCTCGTGACAATGACTGCTTACTTATAAATAAAGACCAGAGAAAAGTTGCTGACTTGTTTACGTATCCAGAATTTAAAATGGTTTCGAAACGAGAAAGAGTTAGAAGTGGCTGTTTTACCATAACAATTACTGTTTATCAGTTATGCGTACGTGATTGTAATCGTGCTTTATGGGCTTTTACAGGGTTTAATCCTATAAATACCACTATGGAGAAAGTTGCTCTTTCATGCTTCGAGGATGCAGTCATAAAAGCTACGTTTGTAGGCTTAGCTACAGCAAACTTTCAAGCAGCAGTGGCAGCATTCCAATTATTAATTTTAGATTGTATTGAGGGTAAGATTAGTGACACTGTTCCTTGTATGATCAACAGTTTAAAGATCTTAAAAACAGCATCTGAATGGAGGACTTTAGGCTAGGTCATTAGGGCGCTGTATATCTATTATTTCAATTATTTTAATAAAATTAAGCACATTTTTTATTGGAGCGAAATAGACATCTCAAAAAAATCTGTGAACAAACTGCTTTGAGATACCCCCCGTAATGGGGGGATCAATGTTTACCAGTCGTGCAGAATAAACTCTTCTAACGTATCTGCAGCACTGTCCAGTTCGATCATCCCAAATCCTTTATCGAGAGCAAACTCAATAAGTTTTTGTAGTGAAGAACTGTAGCCTGGTCTGATATTTCTAGTTTTATCATCTTGGTAAAGCTTAATGAAATAGCCAGAATCTCGAACCATTACCATATTTGTCTGATACGCAGCTGCTTTTAATGCAACATTATCAGATTCTTCAATATGGCCAGTACTTAATGCTAGAACGCTGTATGTTTCCATCTTTGTTTCTCCAATTTAGTAGAGAAACTGGTCTCCCTTTTGGGGAGGCCAGCTCCCCTTGGGATAGATTTATCAGTCGCTCGCTTGCGGATTGACTGTGACTAATTTTATGTTTGAATCTTTCATTGCTGACCAATATGCGTCATCAAAGTCTTTCTCTTCTACGAATATTTGCTCAGTGACCGTGTTATCCATGGAAGTCGTCTGAAGTAATGCATAAATAAACATCTGACAACCTCCTATAACGTAACGTGGCCTGCAATCAGCGTGGAAGAAAGTTCTACCTCATTGATGCCTGGTGACTCATTTTCTGCAACCAAATAAACATCCTCTGCATAATTGGCATGGATAACTCCATAATCCTTGTTGGATTTCAGAAAATCATTGGCACTTCTAAGTCCATAGATTTGCTTGGCCAAAAATGTTTTACCCATGCTATGAACCGCATAAGGCAGTTGATTAACTTTGGCTTTCGCTTTAAGGGTCAGTCGAGATTGATATAAGACACAATCATTCACTATTGTTGTTATTTCCTCCCAGATATAACTTAGAGAGGAACCTGGCTTCTGATTGTGCCAAAGCTCGGTAGCAATATTAAAAGCATCTTGTTCTATTGCTTCGTCACATGACTCAATAATGCAGGCATTTTTGTAGCCAGGCCAGCATCCACTTAATCCATATGCAACTAGAAATTTCTTTCTCATCATCATTCTCCTGATGCGAGAAGTACTCCACCCCCTATGCGGGAGTGAAATACCTCCCAGGGGGTGAGTAAATATCTGGTCAATAGTCCAGATATATTTGTGATTAATTACCTGTCCTTACGCTGCCAGTGTTTTCTGGTACACATCGCTCGTCCATGCACTAGTTGGGACTCGCAGCGGATAGATATCATGAATTTTGTCGAAGAATCGTAAAGCAACTCTTGCATGATGATGTGCAGCGAGAGGGTTAATGCCCCAGTCATACCGGACATCGTTATCTCTAATCACAACACTTAATGCGTAGTAACCTACCCAGTGAGTAAGTACAATGCTATAAAAGTTGTTCTCAGCAATTATGCTACCGCCTCCATAGCTTTCGTTTTCAACCTTACAAAAGCTATCTGGTAAAAGGCTTACTAATGTTTCTTCTAAATTCTCATAATCCAGATTGGTTTGATCATGATCTAGCTCACCTCCGCTGTAATAACCGTGAACATGTAGGTCCTCGATATACACAGTTTCAGCATTTGCTAGTGTGAAATTTCCAACTCCCATGGTACTTCTCCTAAATAAATTGTGTGCTATCCTCATTCACATGAAAAAACACACAGAACTAAAGCTTGTTCATCAAAATACTGAACAACCACTTTCAGAGGCCTTAATTCGTGCCATCGTGCTTGAAAACGATGATGAAAAGGCTGCCGAAATTGTTAAAAGAATTAATAGTCGAGCTAAGCTGACTTCGGTAGTAAACAGGCCCGAGTCACGACTTCCTCATCAATCAGGCGAATAGCCAGTTTTAAGTCAGATTGCACTTCGGTACCCATTGTGTTGCCAATTAATTCTTCTAGCTTTAGCCTTCTTAGGGCTAAGTCTTCAAGGCTGGATTTTTCTATCCAATCAATCAAGTCTTTGAGTAACTGTTTTTGCATTTCCTTTCTCCATAAAAAAAGGGATGCCAGCTACCCCCAAGGGAATAGGTAACACCCCTTGGGTTTTCATCATCATTCAGCGTACTGAATGAACATTGAGTCCGGTTTTGATAAGTCCGGATTACTTTTCATGGCAACAAAGTCACCAAGAATCGTTATTCCAAAATAATCTCTTCAAATTACTTTGGAATACCCTCTCTGTGGAGAAGGTATTCAATTGCATATCAACCTTGTTGATTTGCTCTTAGCTGTTCTGACTTATATTTCTCATAGAAAGATACATGGCAGTACAGTCCATCTGGTCTTTTAACACTTTCTCTATAACCCGAGTGATTTACCTGACAGCCTGTACAGAACCAGTCTTGAAGATTGTGTAACTTACCTCCTGGGCGAAAGTCTCTTTGGTGAATTTTTCTTGATGGATATTTTTTCATCGTGATTGTCTCCAGTTTTTAGGAGACCACTCCCATACAGAGGGAGTAATCCCCTGTAGGGTGTTGATGCTTTGTCGTCCCAACGTATTGGGAGAACTGTTTTTCTATTGAACTTGTCCAGCACGGACTAGAGAAGACATGTACTCATCTTCAGAGTCAGGATGCATTACTTGACCACATGCTGCACACTCATCCCATGGATCAGATGCTGACACTGTGGTCTGATTACAGCCACGAGGACAGTAAACGGTAACGATACCTTTAGCTTGTGGATCATGAAGTAAATGCATTTCTGCTGCTAGAGTTGCATCAGATACTGCGTCTTTGAACTCTGGAAATTGCTGAAGGAAAACAGATTCACACCAGGAAGAGCCAGATCTTATCGCATCATAAGTAAAGTTATACACGCGACCCACGGCTAATTCGTAGTAAGAAACTGCTTCTTCGAAATCACATGAAACACATTCAACTTTTGCCAAAAATTGATATCTACCAATATCAGCATAAAAATTGAGTACATCTTTAAGGTTCAATGAATCTTGGCTGTTCACCACTTCTTCTTTAATCATGGAAATTCTCCATAAGAAAAAGGGGCAGCCGTCCCCGAAGGGGTAGCATACCCCTTGGGTTCGTAGGCAAAGCATTTTACAGCTTTGATAATGAGTGCCAGCTTAAAAGTGTGGCAGAACTTTCAATGCAACTGAGTTGCAAAGATAGTTTGAATTTATCTTATGCGGTAGTAAGTGTCAAACGTCGCACATTAGTTTAGATAGGTAGTTCACCTAATTCAGTTTTATTTCCATATTTGAACGTGAATGATGGATGGTAGCTATCTACATATCCTGATGCATTCACTTCGGCTTTTTTTATGTGAAATAATTTCTCGTTTTTTTGTTCCAGGGCAAATAGCTTTTCACTTGATGCCAACCTGATATGTCTGATTAGCTGAATAAGCAGCTCTTGAGATTTTGCTTTTGTACCCGAAGCAACAATGACCGGCGATGCACAATAAAGAATGTCTGAATCGGCTGTAAACATCTTGGGATGCATTAAATTCTGTTGAAAGTCTTCTATGGCTTTTGTCGAGTCCTGATTTTTAAGGTTAAACAAGTTATATATCTTGATTGTTCCGCCATGATAATGAGATGAGAACAGATTTAGAATGTTACGCATTAAAGGGTCGAGTTTGAATTCAACATACATCTCGTGTTGTTTAGGTTCTATGAAGAATGGCAGTTCTTGGGAGCGTAAGTAGTCAGTCTTCGATTCGTTATTTACGGGTGATGCACTGCCAGGATTGAGCAGAATTAAGTTAGCAATTAAATCCCAACTATTACCAAACTGTAAGATTGTTTGATCTCGAAAGAAAATCTTAGCATTGTCGTCTTCTTCCCATTTGGCATAACATTTCATACTGCTATAAGTCTCTCAAACTGTGGAGACTTATATTGCATCATTCCAGAAATATCTTCAAAAACTATGCTTCTCATTAGAAAGCCCAGTTCCCTATAACAAAATAGTTAAAGATTCACCGCTGTAAATTTTCTCTGGCATCTAATTCTCCAGTTTGCTAATCTTAAATCTGGCTTATCGACGCCGGCTACCCACTATGCAAACTCAAACGAGACGATGCAAAACAACTATATGGTGAAATCTTTTTCCGTGATGTACGGGCAGTGGGTACTCGTAATGACATCATAGGAGTACAAAGATGATTACCAAAATCATACGTGGCAATAATGCCCACATAGACTCTTCTTCTGTTAGTAAACTCAAGGCCCAGGCTAAAAAGCTTAAGCGTGCTGAAAATATCACTCACACTGAAGCACTTGAAAAAGTGGCCAAGAAATTTGGTTTCGATAATTGGCACCAAGTCATAGATGGAAATAAAGTCTTTCACGAAACAGAACGATATTTCAATGAAGGAATCTTTGCCGTATTTAACCTTGAAGATGCAATGGAGATTTTTGATACCAAGTTCTACCTCACAGAAGATGAACTAGCCGAGGTTGTGATTCACGATGCTTATTATCAGTACTTCATCCATCTCATTGAAGAAGATGATGAAGATAACCGGCAACTGAAAGACATCTATAGTGAAGAAGAACTTAAAGAAATTTTTGATAATGAAATATCAAGCAAGAAATTTTATCGCATTAACTTCATGATTCCGGGACTGAGTGACGAAGGTGCCTGTTATTCGTTGAATACCCTTCTCGATAAAGCCACATTTAAATTACCCGCACTCTATATTGTCAAAGGTAAGTTTTTAGAGAATGACTATATCTTCGATAACGAATGGTTCGAAGATGATGAGAGCTATCTTCCTGAGCATTGGCCAGAAAATCAAACCAATATTGTGTCAGGTATTTGTATCGATCCAAATCTACCACAAAATTTTGAGAATAAAGATAACTCATTACGTACAAAACTTGAAATTCAGCACTGGTGGAATAGGCCGTTTATTAGAACAATCGGTGAAAATGACGAAACCCAATACCTAGTGCGTGTTCTTGATGGTGGTGCTTGGGACCGAAGTACAAACCATGGTGTTTCTAATGATTTAGATAGTGCTATAGCCAAAGCACTATCCCTTACTAAAAATTAAATTAACGATATTCCTTAATTTACTTTTCAGACTAACAAAAGCATAAGTTTTGACGGATCACGAGATCCGTCAAAGACTATAACTCAACTAGTCTTAGTTGTACTTCCAAGATAGAAATAAACACATTTATTACATCACTATCTACTCCCCCAGTTTTTAAATTCGATACAAAATCATCACGTGATCGTTACCATTCTGGAGGGCACTTGCGCGATCAGACTTCCATGAGAGATTGGATTTGAGCTTTAGGAAATCACCCTACAGCAAATTAATTCAATCACTCTGGAGGAATAAATGAATTTGTCACAACAAAATAGTTTCAACCCTGATAACAAAAAATCAACGATGGCCTTAGTATCAAGGATAAAAAGTGAAGGTCAGGACTTTGAATGGTATCCCACTACTGAAGAGATGCTCAAAGTCATAAAAGACGACATCGATAAAATGGTTGATGACTATGATATTAATCCTAACCCTTCTATTCTTGACTGTGGGGCTGGAGATGGGCGTTCTCTTAAATATCTCACTGAAGGGCAGCGATACGCCATAGAGAAGTCTAAGCCGCTTATCCAAGCTATGGATAAATCAATATTTGTTATTGGTGCAGAGTTCCACCAGCAGACTTTAATGGATAAAAACACGACACTAACGATTGCGAATCCTCCCTATTCAGAATTTGAAGACTGGTCCAGTAAGATCATTAGAGAGTCCAATTCAGCTTATATTTATCTCGTTATCCCCAGTCGGTGGAAGTCGAGTAAAAATATTCAAGATGCAATCGAAATTAGAGGTGCTAAAGCAGAAACGCTTAAACAAAAAGATTTCTTATCAGCCGACCGTGTTTCCAGAGCAAAAGTCGACATTATTAAAGTCTCTCTGGTGACAAAAAGCAGACATCGTTCAAGCTCAAGTCGAGCCGACACTGATCCATTTACTATTTGGTTTAACGATAATTTCAAGATTGAGAAAACATCTGGTCGTGATTTGAATGATGTATCTGCTAGCTTAAGTCAGGAGCGCATACAAAATGAGTTAGTGACAGGTAAGGATCTAATTCAAGTACTTATTCAATTGTATGAACGTGATCTCTCTAAACTTATGGAAAACTACAGAGCATTTGAAACACTTGATGCAGACTTACTTGATGAACTAGGGGTTAGCTTCAAAGATGTCAGAGAAGGTTTGAGACTAAAAGTAAAAGGTCTCAAAAATATTTATTGGCAGGAATTGTTTAATAACCTGAAAAAAATCACCGACAAATTAACTAAATCATCACGCGAGAGATTGCTATCTAACCTGACAACCAGAACCGATGTTGATTTCAATTCAGAAAATATCTATGCAGTTGTAATTTGGGTCATAAAGAATGCCAACCATTACTTTGATGAACAACTAGTCTCGCTTGTTAAAAGAATGGTCGAAAAAGCCAACATTGTTTTATATAAATCGAATACTAAGACCTATGGCGAGGAGAAATGGCGTTACTGTCGAACACCAGAAGGATTAAGCCGATATTCATTAGAAACGCGACTGGTTTTAGAACGAGCTGGGGGATTAGTTGTAAGTGAATGGAGCTTTGATTTAAACCGATACAACGGGCTAACAGAGAGAGCACATGACCTCATCATGGACATCCTAACGGTAGCGACTAACCTTGGGTTTGACACAACAAACTATGAACGGCCAATGGACTATCAATGGGAAAGTAACAAAGGTAAAGAATTTCATTTCTGGGATCATGTCACTGGTAAAACATCACTTTTGATGACGGTTAAGGCCTTCAAAAATGGTAACTGCCATGTGAAGTTTAACCAAGCTTTCATGCGGAAACTGAATGTCGAGTTTGGACGATTAGAGGGATGGCTAAAGTCAGCCCAGGAAGCTGCAGATGAACTTGATATTACTATTGATGAAGCAGCAGAAAGCTTTAATCAAAATCTAAAATTAACCAATACCTCTTTCTTGCAATTAGGGTTCAAAGAAGCAGCTTAATTAGTGGCAGTGGCTTAGGGCAAATAAACAGACTTGTTTCTTTGCCCTTTTGCTAATGAATTGTCAATCGACAAGCGTATTGGAATTAATGAGGTAGTAAACCTATGGAACATTTATTTAAAGGTAACCTAATTAAAGTTGTTGCCATCATCTATTTTTCGATCTCTGTATATGGTGATTTGAGAGGTCAAGAGGTTATAGGGCTAAGCACATATCTAGCAATTGGAGTAATCATCTATATTACATGCACTCTACTTTCACATGCTCGTAAATAAGTCGCCACTATTATTGGTGATGTATAGAAAAAACAAACTGTGACATGTTTACTTGTGTTTATGGGGTCGTAAGATAACCTAACCATCAAGTGAGCAGCTGCAGCTTAATATTATTATTGGAACTCTCATGACAAATAACATAAACGAAGAAGCAAAATTGCTTATGGCCACACTGTCCTCACAAACATCAATGGATATTGAACAAGTTAAAAAGCTGGCAGTTATTTTAGCTAAACAGTTTCAGGCTCAATCTCTTTTGGTGACTAACTCAGAGTTTGAGCTGAACCCTACCCTTGATGACATAGAGACATTAGATAGTGTTTCCAGTCTTGCTGTAACCGGGTTAATGAGTGTTGCTGGCTGCTCATCTGATGAAGCGTTGGACACTGTGTTAAAACACTTAGAAAAAGAATTTCCACACCATGCAAAATAAGGATTTATTAGTGATAAATAGATTAGGAACTCTAAGCCTCACGGCAATTGTATTAACATCAGTAATCGGTTGTTCTAGCCCAACTGATGCAAATAAAGAGAATTTTAAGGCTGCGATAAATGATTATTATGAGCAGAAACCGGAGTGCTTAGATATTGGGGTGCTGCCCTATACGAGAGAGTTAGCAAAAAAACACACGGTTTTTGATGAGTTTGTGGATATTGGTTTTTTGAAAGTCGAAGATGTACAAATCAAAAACCCTGCATTTGCTGCAATGTTTGATGATGAAGCACCAAAGCTTGTACCTGGTAGTAAATACAGTCTGACCGCTGAAGGTGAAAACAATGCGAATATAAACTCACGTGAAAGGGTCCGTTTTTGTTATGCAAATAATGAAGTGGTGGAAGTTACTGACTTTACCGAGCCAGCTGAAAGATTTGGCTACGTCATGTCACAAGTGAGTTATACCTATAAACTAGCTAATATTGCTGACTGGGCTAAGGACTCACCTTATTTAAATGAGAAGTTTTCTTCTATTGCTCAAGCTACTGAGCATCCTGAAACCATCAAAGAAGGCTCTGCTCCATTAATTCAAATGAGTGATAAATGGAAGCATGGTAAGTTGGTGCGTTAATACTAATCAAGCACAAAAAGCCCCTTGTACCGATAGGACATGGGGCTTTTTTTATGTCTAACCGTTTTATAGCAGGCCAAATATAATTCCTTATTATTCTATTGCTCTGAGACGGAATATTTCTCATTACATTACCCCATTTCTGAAGGCTAGGCAGACTCTATTGCTTAGCGCTCTTAATATTATTCTTGTGGTGGCTAACTGCATTATTAGTTCTAAGGGTTGCCCCTTCTGATTTACGTGATCAAATGGTTTTTGTATTTGCAATTAACCGGACGTGAACAAAATGAGCACCATGAATAATCCTAAATTTGAAGCTGCTATAACAAGAATTGAAGAGTTATTTATGGATGGTATACCTATAGCTGTCAGTACCAGTTCAGGTAAAGATAGTAGTGTTTTGATGGACATTACTCTCCATGCTGCCCTTCGAGCAAAATCAAAAGGTATATTCCCTCGTATTCTGGCTACCAATAGTGATACCGGTGTTGAAAACCCCGAAATATCTATGCACGTACTGAAGGACTCTCAGAGATTACTCAAGTTTGCTGATAAGCATGGCCTGGATCTAGATTTTCAGATAGCTCGACCAAACCTGAATGATGAATGGGCAGTAGGCATCTTTAGTGGTCGTTGCTTGCCTTCTTTCCCTACTACCAATTCCGATTGCACTACTGACCTCAAAATAAAGCCTATGAAGCGGCTGCGTAAGAAAATGCTGAATGATGTCGCTGGGAAATCAGGAAAAGAAGTCGTCACTTTGGTTGGCACTCGTTATTCTGAATCTGTGGCCAGAGGAAAGAAAATGGAAAAGCGTAAGGAAACACACCTTTCACCCATGAGAAACAAAGACGGAGATTTGGTGTTTGCTGCTATTGCTGACTTTGAAACAGATGACGTGTGGGAATGGATTGGTTATGTACGTTCTGGTTTGATTGAGTCTTACTCTGACTTTGAAGATTTGACTCGTATATACGCAGACTCTGGAGCTTCTGGGTGTGCTGTAATTTCGGATTCAATCACGGAAAGCTTAAAATCTCAGAGAGGTAATAGTTGTACGGCGCGAAGCGGTTGTATTACTTGTCTTAGAGTGGGGAAAACTGATAAGTCTCTGGAAAATATGATTCAATCGGATCGAGAAAAATATGGCTACATGGTCAATGCTAATCGTCTTAGAAATTTCATGTTTAAAACTCAGTGGGACTACTCTCGACGTAATTGGGTTGGCCGTACACTTACAGATGATGGTTGTTTGAAAATACGTCCTGACACTTATTCACCAGAGATGTGCCTGGACTTACTTCGTTATGCATTGACTATTGACGCCGAGGAACAGGAAGCAGCATACGCTGCCGGCTTATCTCTTCCACGATTTCAATTAATCTCGTTTGAAGGACTGATTGCTATTGATGCTTTATGGTCATTACAAGGGATGCACAGGCCATTTCAGGCTATTGTTGAGTATAAGGATATCTTCGAGAATGGTGTTCGCTACCCTGTCCCCGACATTGACTATGTAAAACGAACTCCTATGCCCAAAACTAAGTATTTTAAAGTCGAGGGTGATGCCTATTCGCAAGGTGTCTTTGACGGACTACGAATGATTGAAATGGAATTCTTCGACCCTAGCCATTGTATGGGAGTACGGACGCTTAAGAATGGTAAGGTTGTAATGGATGTCGAAACCGAGTCCAGCTTTGATGTTGATTTTGAGGGAGCTGTACTAGCTATCGATTTTGAGTATGACAGAATGATGGATATACGAAGTGACACAACTCTATCTCGCGGCTACACACGAGGATATAAATGGTGGGTGAGTATGGGAGTTGTTAGTCTTAGTCCTCAGCAGCTATCACTTCACGATGCTATTCTGAGGCGAACTGTAGTTAAAGAAGGTCTCGGACTGGTAGGTCCAGGTATAGACGTCGAAGAGTTGTTGTCACGTTCATTTTATCCAGAAAAAATAGACAGTAAAACTGCAGAGATAATCAATGTAATTCCAATGCAACTTGATATGTTTGAAGCTGCTTGAGTTTAAAAATGGGATAACACTTGAGGCGTTGATTAAGCAAACTAATCACTTAAAAGAGGCCATCAGTATCAGAGTAGATAGCCGAGCTTTTGCCAACGAGCAATGAGTCTTCTTTTTAAATACATGGCAATCTCAAAAGCCACAATTGAGCAAAATAAAGCCATGAGCGGATCAGGTTTCAATTGACTCGAAATCAATCCTATCCAGGATGCTACGTTCAACGACACTAGAATAAAAGTATTGGAGTGACTGACCTTATTTTTAATCGTAGCAGCTTGAATGATTGGGACTGAGACTGATAAGCCTAGCAGTAAGAGGAGAAAGTAAAATATATCGTTTGGCTCCATCTTACTTATCCTGTTTTGAATTATTCGTGTAGAAAGCGATAAGTTTCACAATCATTGGTACTACGAAGACAGAGATAAATAGAGCTAAACTAATGATTCCAAGCTGATCGGTGGCAACTACAAAACCAACATTTTGAACATGATCAAATAAAAGTACAGCACCACAAAAAAGAAGTATTAAAAAAACACTGGCAAGCATTGATTATCCTTCTATTTTTATTCTACGAATCGAACATTCATCATTAACTCACCCTCGGAAGAGAGTGAAAAAGCAGTTAATGGTCTGAACTTATATTCTGATTGATTTTCAGTGATTGTAATTAAAGCACTTGATAATGATGATAGAGCCTTTTCGACATCTTCAGTTGAATAATCACCGCTCAACTGAGCAGTAAAAGAAATCGTTGATGATTGCATTTATCGACCTTCCTTATGAATATCTATTATCGAAATATATCATTCGCTATCTTGTCAGTATTTGTGAATACTCCAAATCCTTCATAGTCATGGATTCGCCAATCATCACCGAAGGGAATATCAAGTGTAAACGGGCTATAGAACTTGTTATCACTGCCCCTGAGTATAATGCAGCCATTAAAAACACATGTGTGAAGCAGTTAATCATCCATGCTCATGTTTTCACATGGCTCGATATCATTTTTACAATTTTCGCAAGCGTTACAGTCCCAACAGTAACGGCATCCACAGTTGTTATCCCCACATGAACAACAATTAAGTCTTTCTTCACAATTCATTACTGATTCCCTGGTTTTGTTGCGGTTCTATTTAGTAAAGACAAGATGTGCGGACCTTGATTTTCTAAAAAGCTGCATGGTCACATCATGATCAGGATTAAAAACTTTTGCTGAAGAAACGACATCACAAACTTCACCTGTAGCTTCAGCTCTTCCCAATGCGTAATATGAAAGCAGAAGTGATGCCAGCTCAGGTGTTATTCGCTTACTTTCTACCATCCTAGTCAGACGTTCAGCTTGAGCCTGAAAAGAACCATCAAGTACATCAATGTTAAAATCTGTCATTTCACACTCCGTTATCTTGTTGCATTATCTGATAACTTCTAAATTGCTATTTTTAAGATCACGATAAAAGTTTTCATGCTGGCCATACTCAATAAAAGTCAAAATGAGTTCATCATCCTGAAAGTGATACGCCAATAAATACTGCTGTGTTTTGTACTTATACTTATAGACTTGAATATCTTTCAGATCGCCCTTCTTTTTATCACCGATAGAAGGATTCGCCATTACTTCTTTGACGGCTTTATCGAGCTCTAACTTTTCTTGTTTATGAAGTTTTTTTATCTTTCTTTTGAAAGCTTTGGTTTGTCGAACAATCATCCGAATGTGTACTCGCTGACCTCGCCGGCGTTCATTTCTTCAATACCAAGCAAAACCCCTTGTATGAAGCTGAACGGTAGATCAGGATTTTCAATAGCAATCTTGCCAATTTTTGCCCAGTACTCAATTTGTTTAGGTGCACTTCTTTCTTGAGCTTTACCATTTATAGTCGCATCATTAACCAGCTCATCTGATAATTTTATTGCTTTAGCCATGGCTAAACCTCTTTATTGAACTAATAAGGTTTCATTATAATACTAAAGGTGTCTAAATGTAACCTTTAGTTGTTTTTGTTGCAATGAAATAGCCTTTATTTCAGTTTCAAAGAATTTCGCTTGAGTTATTTAGGCTGCTTTCAAAGCTTTAATTAACTCATGTGTAGACACATTATCGAAGGGAGCCACGTATACAGATTGTTTAATCAACACTTGTGCTACCTTTGTTCGATATATCCAAATACCATACATCACGATCTGGATCTGGCAAGTTCAATTGGAATAACTGTTTCGCGTAAATGAAATATTGATATGTAAGGAGGAATTAAGATGGATTTATTTGGAAATGGTACTTTTTTTCATTGTCATATTGCCAAAGTTGAGCTCATGCGATTCCGCTCGTTTCACTCTCAAACAGAATCTTTTTGGAGACAGCAAAAAGAAGAACTCCATAAAGATTATCAGAGCAAGATCCAAGACTCACTAGAAGAGTCTCATGATGAAATATCCCATGATTATGCCTGGGAACAATACCAAACTGTAACTCCAGAATTTCACAGAGAATCTCTGCTGATCAGTCTCTACAATTTTCTTGAGCATCAGATGAATACCCTGTGCGAGAAGTTAGCTGTTTCTATTGATAGCAAAATTGAATTAAGAGACCTAAATGG
This sequence comes from Methylophaga thalassica, assembly GCA_011052985.1. Taxonomy (GTDB): domain Bacteria; phylum Pseudomonadota; class Gammaproteobacteria; order Nitrosococcales; family Methylophagaceae; genus Methylophaga; species Methylophaga aminisulfidivorans_A. Next base: position 31,926 of record DRHY01000178.1, on the reverse strand, counting down.
AAAGGGAGTAGAGAGAGCAAAGCTTTATCTAACAAAAATGGTAGGTATAGATTTCAACAAGGTAGAGATGGAATGGAGTCACATACAGGACATTAATAAGGTTAGGAACTGTATTGTGCATAATGGAGGAAAAATACCGTCAAATACTAGCGACAAATTACATGGTGTAATCAGAAAATACCCAAAGCTGAAGAAAGCTGAGGCAGGCTATTTATCAGTAGAGTCAGATTTAATAGATGATTTCATTGCTACATTACTAGTGTTTTTCGACGGGCTGGAAAAAGAAGTCGATAGATATGGAAGTACTAAGTCCGCCGGTGATTCTCTAGGCTAACCTAGTGCACTTGCTTAGCAGTCGGTAACTTTTCACTGTCTTAAAAGGACTCAGCTATTATGCAACCTCGACTTTATATAGATTCTTTAGCAGCCTAGAATGTACCTTCATCGCTTATTAATACTCCCGATTCATCCCTGTCATCATTCCAGTAACTAAGCCATTTAAAAACTGATTCAACCCAACCTTCATGGGAGTTGCAAGCCCAATCTAATCCATAAGGTGACGTTCCCCAAAAGAGACCGTCATCATCCACCAGTATTAGCGAGCATCCATTGGTAAATTCTACCTTCTCACCCAAAGAGTCCATCAAAATACTTTCAATAGTTATGTCTGTAGAGTCGATTATTTTGATAATCATTATGTTTCAGTTTTTAGATATGTGGAGGTTAGACATTGACTCAGAGGTGTAACCATCTTGGTTACGAGAAAGCCACTCCTCAAAGCTCTGATGTGTGATGTGGTCCGATTCCAATTCCAATTCAGGTATCAACTCTAGCTTATTGCAATGTTGTATTCCGAGAATGGTATAGCTGGCTAGTTTTAATGCTTCTTTTACACTTGGTAATGTTGCCAAGTGAACTGAACCTGAAATGATTACAACAGCACCCTGGTAGGTCTCTTCAAAATAGGCAGTAATTCTTTCATCACCAGAATCTTCATCATGCAGTTTTAAAGGTCTTGGTGGTATGAATGCTGTTTGCAGTTCTTTTTTGACTCTAATCACGACACCATCCTTGTTACTGTACGAATTAAACGTGGATGAAGCATGTAAACGGAAGCATCAATGTCATAGCGATGAATGATAATTTCTGCTTGAACTAACTCTGTAATAGCTCTAAAAACACTCGAGTATTTTTTGCCAGTTTTCTGTTTTAACTCGTGCAACTGAACAAGTGATACATATGTGGTTGGGTCCCCGTTATCACTAATTCTATTTAGAACATCAAGAGCTGTGGTGCTCAGATCATCTACTTGGCCAGTTGAAATAACAATATCTAATAACCGATCCCAATGGTTATCACTGAAATAGTAATTCTTGGACATTAGAGAATAGGTACATGTTGATGACATAGCTGAATGGGAATAGCACATTAATCATTACTCCCTATGTAAGCGCTCGTGATTGACTCCCTACTATGGCCAAGGTTTTCTGAAACCATAAGCCTGGCTATCCTTTCCTCGATCATGTCTATATCTCGTGCAATTTTAGGTACATCTTTTACTGCTGCAGGATGCCCTGTAGTGCGTGTATACAGTCTTTGTGCGTAACCATGTCTCAGGCCGTGTGGTGTTATGCCTGTTTTCCGTGAGATTCCATTTCTATTTGTTATCCGGTAATAACGTTTAATCCAGCTGCTAGGAGTATATCGACGTGGAATCATGGACTCATTGATGTCATAGCTATACGTCAAGAGCTCTTCTAGGTACTGGCGTTGCTCAACTGATTCAATAGGCACTGTTCTAGGACGGCCACCTTTAGTGCCACGACGAACATGAATGAATTGCCCTTCTCTGTCGTAATCCAGGTTGGGTCTAAATAACATTGATTCTTTAGCTCTCAGGCCAAATAAGTGTGAGAGCTTCAATTGACGACCACAGTACTTACAGTCATCACTTACTTTTTGAATGAGATCGTCTATGTCGAACTTGTCATCCCAGCTTTTATCTTCTTTCGCAACATATTCTCTCTTCATTAATTCTGGTTTGGAAAATAGCTCTTTATCACTAAGTCCAGTAATGACACCCTCTTTACCCATCCACCGCAAAAAGGTTCTTAGAATAGATACTTTTTGCACTACAGAGGCAGTCTGGAGGTCTTCTCTAGCTTCCCAGAAATGTGTCAAAGCTTTAACGTGCTTTTGACGAATATGTGTAGGCAATGTAATCCGGTACCCCAGGTCATGGAGTGTATGTGCCATAGAGCGTATTTCATTAAATCTATTTGCTTTTGTTTTTTCAGAAACAGGTTTCTGACGTTTTGCATGTTTAGAATTATTCCGATAGAGCACTTGCTGAACGTTATAAACAAATATGGTTCTGACCGTCCAAGGTTTACCATTTCTATTTAGTCTCCCCCGCATTTCTGGTGCAGCAAATACATACACACCATCAGTAATTGTCAGCTGAGGTTTGTATGGTTCGTGTAATGAATTATTCATTTTTTATCTCCAGTTTTTATCTATTTACATAAGCAGCTTTTCCTCTCTATTCACTCGTTAATTTTCATCAGTAGTTATCAATCAATCACCATACGATAGGGAACTCTCATCAGGTGCAGCTCTTAACTGCGGCATCATCTTAAACGTGAGTTATATCTTTCATGGAAGGCTTGGTTCAGACCCGACATGATGCTTCTATCACTGCAAAGCTTTGGTAGATGTTCGACCTACCCCTTCACAGACATTTTTACGATAGTCAGCTACTTTGTTTCTCCCTGTCACAGATAGACAAAGTGTTCGGTTGGTTTTGATACACACAAAAATACGATCGTGATTGAATTTGTTCCCAATAATCCCCGCCAGCAGGATGCTCGATCACGTTATGTCCGCCCTAGTAAAACGCTACTCCGATCGCAGACTTTGTTTACATCAGGTTTTTGGCCATTCTTTTTGTGGTTTCGTATGGATTACAGGCAAGCCGTAGCTCGCTGTACTTAGATTGATGCGTGTCTCCATAGAGACAGCCTACTTGTTGGACTTTGATCGCCATAGCAATCCGATTGTTACCGTGTCCATGATGAATTTCAGACATAGATATCTGACAACATGCATTTTTCAGCATATTTCAGTTCTTTTGTCTTTGTTTTGAGTGGGCATCGTTTGATAAACAACGCCTAGAGAGAGCCATTTGATGTGCAGTTGGCTTGCTGCTCTCTTCAGACCCAACGGGCCCTTTTGAAGATTGGGTACATTTTCAGATCATACCCCCCTAGTCTGTCAAGTATTTTGACGGAGTGATTTTTTCTCTAAGTCCGGAATAAAGGTCTCATTATTCCTACATCATCTTGTTTTTACTGTGGTTTCTATTCTGGTTCGTCCCCTCAGTCTCCAGCATGTTTTTTTTCAATCCAATTTAAGTGCTTTTTTGAGAAAACTGATAAATATGTGAGTTTTTTGTACTTAGGGTGTCCTGCTGATGTCCTGCAGGACTTGAGATGGATTGTTTATTCAATTTTTAGAGGGGATTGTTGATGAGAATATCTTGGACGTGTTCTACAGGAGTCCTGTGGGACTCTTAGGGGCTTGATTTTATAGGGTGGCTCGATGTAACCTATTTATCAACGTCATTACTGACGCTCCTGCGCATAACTTCCACGGAAGTGTGCATCAAAACGGCCATCTCTAGGCCACATTTCATATCTAATTCTGCGCACTTATTCTAGCTATCTACGCCATCTCTGTGCGCGTTTCTAATTTCCGTGGAGGAACGTTCGTGAATAAAACACCTGTTATCCGTGCTGTAGACGTAGGCTATGGCAATACTAAATACATACGAAATGTTATTGATGGTATAGCTGTGGCTGATCATTTCCCTTCTATTGTGAACCGGCCAAGCGTTAATAAAAACAGCTTTCAAGAGAGTGAAGATATTTACCAAGTTGTTGTTAATGGCAATAACTATGAAGTAGGTCCTGGCGTTGATGCTGCTCTAGAGGGTGGTGTTCGCATAATGCACGATAATTATATCGAGACTGAGGACTATATGGCTCTATTATACGGTGCCATCTCACAAATGAATGTTGATGTAATAGACCTTCTCGTTGTGGGTTTACCAGTCGATTTGATGGGTAGCAAGCGGGCTATTTTGGAGAAGATCCTTACAGGTACACATCGCGTTGGTAATCGAGATGTTCAAGTTCGCAAAGTCAACGCAATTTCTCAACCCTTGGGAGGTTTCCTTCACTACGCATCACAAGCTAAATTGCTAGAAGAGTTGAGCAGCACTCGTAACCTACTTATTGATCCTGGCTTTTTCACCGTGGACTTTCTTGTCTCAACGGGATTGAGAGAGATTAGTGGTAAAAGTGGTAGTCATCCAACAGGTATGAGTGCTTACCTTAAAGCTGTAGCAAAGGGAATAAGTGAGGATTTAAAGATTAATTACGACAATATCTCTCATATTGATGAAGGTATCAGAAAAGGTCAGTTTAGATTGTATGGCCAGAATGTAGATTTAACAAAATACCACCAAACTGCAGTCAGTGAGATTATGCCGGCAGTCGATGCTATATCCAATAAAGTGGGTGATGGTAGAAGCATAGATCAGATCATCCTTGTGGGTGGTGGAGCAAATATCTTTCTGGACCCAATCAAGAAACTACTTCCAAAACATAACATTCACTGTGATGAGAATTCTGTCGTGGCAAATGTACTTGGTTTCCAAAAGATTGGTGAAGCCTGGTTTGCAAAGCTAAATCGTGAGGTAGCCTGATGGTTGAACAGATTAGAATGAACCAAAAAATACCTCGTAAAGAAGATCCTGAACTATACGAATATCTATCTATGTTTAGTGATCGTGGTCGCGCTTATCAGGCAAGAAAGTTAATGCTTTTAGGTCTTGTACAGCTAGGTAAATTAAATGGCCAGGCCCTGACTGGAAACACTAAACAGGATGAAATTCATCAGCCACGACAAACTGACGTTGATAATGAATTCGAATTAATATCAGAAGCTGGAGTCGATGCTTTGTTTTAATCCGGGCTAGCTTTCTGATTTTTTTATTTCATAAAAAAAGCCCCTGACATGTTGAATGACAGGGGCTTTTGATTATTTCCGTGGAAGTAATCTCTTGTGTTAGTTCTTTTTGTGTTTTTTATGTTTTTTGGAATAATGATGTTCTTGGTAGCTTGCTACCGCATAAACACCAAGTACTAATACACCTATTAATGCTGCAATTTCCATCACTCTTCCTCCATAGCATCACGTTCAACTAACCCAAAGATCCAAAGGGTTAGTCCAATAGCTACTATTATAGACGTATTAATTAGACCAACACTTTCAAGGATATATCCTGCAAGTCCAGCAATCATGAGAGCGATTGCCATTTTCCTTACATCTTCCTTCATATCTTTGTAGTTTAGCCTCATATATATTCTCCATGAAAAAAAGGGAGAACACCCCCGAAGGAAGACATTCTCCCTTCAGGGTTGAGGTTTACTGCTTCATCAGAGGCAGCGACATATTCTAAATACTAACCTTAGTCAGTATTTTATAGCACAGCATAAAGTAGCTGTGAGACTTCAGGTACTTGAAAAATCAAGTACGCAGAACTTATAAAAATAACCTTACCTTTGTTTATTTATCCTGGCAATTTAACCTTTAAGTATAATTATGCGGTCAGAGGTTATTCCTTTCACAGCACCTTCCTCAATAACCTGTCCAAGGAGTCTCAGATCATTAAGTAGCTCAGATGGACTATCGGTATAACTCCGGAATGTACTCGGATATTTAACTTTAATATTATTACCTTCAGATTTTGCGTATTCAGGAGTAATACGTTTTTTTTGCATATCAATTTTGAGTCTTGCAACAAAGTTCTGAGGAGTTACCTCATCTTCTGGTTCAGGTGGGTAGTCTTCAATGCTTTGAGGTGGGTCATCCATTTCAGGTGGGATATCATTTGAAGGTAATGGTTCTACCTGGCCACTTGAGGGGGTAATAGTTGTAGGTGTATCAATACCAGTATGCCGCATATCTATTTTTGCACTTGCTATCGATATTTCACCAGTTTCCTTATCAATGAGCTCATCAGTAGAACTTTGAGGTTCGTTATTCTGTGTTCCTTCTTCAAGAGTATTCATTGCTGCTTCAAATGTGATTTCATCTCTAAGTGTCGATGTTGCCCTTACAATAATGGAATATAGAGGGTTATCTTGAATCTTTCGTGCGCCGGTGAGTATATCTAGCATACAGTCCATAAGCTCTAAATCACTGTAAATCCACTCAATACCGTGAATCGGTACAATATCTCGAATATGTAGAGCAGTAGTTGTATAGGAGAGTGACCTAGTTATTCCCTCTTCTTTCTTCATTCTGTAATGATGATATTCACCGATAGGATGTCTCCAACAAATCCATTCACCAGCGGCCTTATCTGCTTTAGTAAATCCTATTATCTTTACTCCAAGCATTTGACCGCCAAAATCTCTCAGTAGAGCGGTAATGAATAGTCCATAGGTCCAACATTCTCCCCTATGCGATATTTCCTCTGGTTTACATTTAAGGGGAAGCAATGTTCCTAGTCTGAGTTTTAGCGTGAGTGCTACACGCTTAATCGCAACTTCAATGGCACCGCCTTTCTTTGCATACTCTCCTTCATGCCCAAACGGTCTCAATTGCAACATCTCAGCAAGGCGCTCTATAGCTGGTAAGTAATAATTATCAAAGTATTCTCGCGTACAACCGGCGTCATTTCTTATTTTTTTAATGAGTCGATCATGAGGACTGAGCAGATCGCTTGCAGTGAGAAATGGTATTCCGTCAGATGGAATTGCGGATGATGCAGGTGGGTTTTTTTTTCGTCGACCAAACATCTTTGTCTCCGGGGTGTAAGTCCGGCAAATTTAGATGTTTAAGCAATAAATGTGTAGGAATAACCGGATATTGGTCAATGCCGGTTAGATAGCTTGAATAAGGGATAAAGGTATCATCAAAGGAAAAGCCCCACTCATTTCTGAATGGGGCTGGCATGTCTACAACACGTACTGAAGCTTTTTAGCATCGAACGATACTGTAGCAGGTTCAAACCGGGGTGCCTTAACCGTAACGCCTTTATTGTTAATATTTTCTATCATGTACCAAGCGTGCTGGTTATCATCAAAAAAATAGGATAAACGCGTCTTCATTCCTTTACTGTCCAGGCATACTGTTGTGTCATATTGAAACAAACTCAAATCACCTTCTGGCTTCCAAGTTGTGCTCTCCTCACTATTTGGATTTAAGCGTAGTAAAAGAAGTGATAACAACAATTTTACTGGTGATAAAAACAACCTTGATAGTACCGTTTGATGTGTATCAGGATCGTATTTTCCTTGGCGCTGCAGTGAAGCAATGACTTTTTGGTCGTAACAAAAAACAAGAAAAGCAGTAGTGGCTAATGTGGGAATGATATCTTGCATCTTTCTTTCTCCTCAAAGTTGATTAAAACAACCCATGGAGATAGATCTATCCCCCATAAGGAGAGATAAATCCCCTTATGGGTTGATGCTTCCATACATCCGTAGAAGTATGGGTATTAACATCGTAACCAGTCTATAAGCAGTTACATATGAGCACAACATGAAGTGGTTGTGGCACTTCCTGTAACTAAATTCTATAGTTACAAAGAAGATTGAATCATATCGCTTTAGTTATTGGCATTCAAGCTAATGCCGTTATTTGAGTTACATACAATATGAACTAGTAGACACTTCTTAATTCTTGGCTTCTTTATTGTACTCAGAGCACTTGCGCTAATATAAAAGCATAATAGAATGAAATTAATAGTAATTGATTGTTCTGCTTACGGGGTGCGTATGATTGGTATTCATCCATTTTTTCTTGTCTATGCAGAGTTGAGAACAATAAAAAAGGATCTGAAATGGAAATCACACTGATGTTTACCGCTGCAATAATCTACACTACATCGTTCGCTATTATTTCTTACTGGATGTGGAATCTTTATTTTAGGGTTACTTTAGAGGCTGATGAAAACACAGTCCCATACAAAGCTCGGCGATTAGCTAAATCAATGCCCATAATAGGGATTATCTTAACTTTCGTCTGGTCATTCCTTATTGGTACAGACATTAGCCGTGACGTATTGAAGTTGATGGCTTTTTTATCAGCAGGATTACTAATATTTCAACTAATGCTAGTGTTTATGACCCTGTTTAGTGTGCACTGTAGAGAGAATGCTAAAAAAACATTTGAAGGTCGTGTTGTTGCTGTATTGATATCAACTATAGTAATTGTAACACCTTACTTAGCGAATGCTTTTGTATGGTTTGTTAGATTAGCTGCAAGCACTAAGTCATCTCGTGATATTCCTGCTGAGCCTTATGGTTATCATGGTTATGAATCATACGAAGAAAAACATAGAAGAACTCATGGTGGTCGGCGCACTAGATAACGCCGCCGCCACCATTTTTCATATTTACTTAATTAACAGCATTCTTAGCCATATCTGCACCTTGATTACCTGCAGCTTTACCTTCACTATTTGCAGAAGTAGCAGCACCAGTTGGTGCACTTGCTCCACGTTCTCCACTCCAGCCAAGAATAGTTAGAAAGTAGTACGGAAGAGCCATATATAGTGATAGGATTATTAAAACAATAATGCATTCAAGCATCCAGTTCTCATGACTTAGTCTTTCCATCAACCAGTTTGAATCTTTAGCTCCTGTAATAACTTTTTGTAGATTGGCATCTAGTAGGTCAGTCACAGCCCATATGGTAGTCCAGAATTTGACAGCAAAAATAGTAACCGTTGCTGTTTTGATTGTACTCCATGAGTAGTTACCTACTAATAATACCCAAGGCAATAAGAAGTAGGTAGCCATTAGGAGCGTTGCTTGAATATAAGGTGCCATTTGCTTAACCATGAATAGCGCTGGCTTAGCCAACATTTCAGCAATAAAAGCTCCGCCAGTACCAGCAATAGCACCTAAAAGGTCTCCAGCAGTCTCTCTACTTAACCCCCATTCGATATCGGTTTCGCCTGCAATATTCAGTCCGTCATATATAGACTTACCTTCATTCTTAAGTACTTCACGTATAGCAAGGTTTTCAACTTCCTCAGAGGAGCTAAATGCTGATGAAAAGTATGTATCAAAGAAGGATGGGGGGAACTCTTTAACTAAACCCGTTCTTATGCCTGTCGAAGAGTCATTCCACCATTCATTACAGCTTGGATATCCATTCTGTGGAATAGCAATATTTGGATCAGATGAAGCATATGCCATATCACTTTGACGACTTGCATCAAATGAGAATCCAGGTACAGGACTTTTTGCGAATTCATTTTGATAAAAATTAGAATTAAAATATCTTGACCCTGGCCAGAGAATATCTGTTACATCCATCTCGTCAGGTAGCTGTCTATGGTTGTTATAGAAATCAGCTACTGCTGGTTGATAACATTCTGTCACAAAGCGTTGTGTTTGCCTTTTCAGGTGGGGATCTGATATTTCAATTGTCGACAATTCATATTCCGCTTGACGCATATTCATTTCACAAGGAAGTCGAGAAATTACTGCATCATTAATTCCGCCTGTGACTGACATTACTATATAAAACCAGGGGGGAACTTTTGCTTCCTGATTGTTGAGTAGGTTAGGTTTAAATATTTCGTCAAACCTAGTACCGCTATTGCCAGCTTTATATGTATCACCAGCAGTGCCAGTATCAGCTTGACATGCCTTAGTGTAGGCTATGGAACCATACTGAATGGTGATATAAGGTGATACAGCGAGCATCATCATAATTATTAGTCGTACTATGTCGATTTCAAGTCTTCTTAACGAAGTTGCTGCAGCAGCTTTTGCCTCCTGACTTTCGATAGGTTTAATTACGTTATCGATTATTACTGCAAAGAAAGGCAGGTAGGCTAGCCCAGTGCTAGATATTACTCCCCATATAATTTCATACAAATGCCACCCAAAGGTGGTCATGAACATTTCAATAAAACTGCCGGTTGACATAAGTTGTTAACTCATAAATTTGGCTGGAAGGGCTTCGACAACTAGTATTTCGAAAGCAAGTACAGCAAATAAAACATGCCACCTCATTGATTTGGCTCTTTGTTTTTGTTCTTCTTCAAGTCCTTTGGCAATTGATACATAGTCAACTATTTCATCCCAAAAAATTATGATAGCTCCAACTACAAGCCACCTCAGATAACGAGCAATCGATGAAATGTCATTAACGTAATTTAGTATTTGTGTAACGATATGGTCACTTTTAACTGCTGCATAAAGAATAACCAGTAAAACAATAATTCCAATTGAAATTACGCCTAGACTAAATAGTGCTTTTTTTAGGTAGATAGTGGTTTTTGCTTGCTTTCCCATCAATCATCCTCACTACTGATTGATTTATCTGGAGAGTTAAATTTTTGTCCAGAAGTTAGTGTAGAGTTTCCAACTCGACGTTTTACAATCTCTACTTCTCTGATTGTTTGGGCTGTTGAAGAAGCGAGACGTTTACTCATTTCATGCTCGAATAATGTGTCGTCAACCGATTGTTGTAGACGAGCAGTGTATTTTTGTACCGCTTCCTGAGCTGGTCCATTTTGAGAGACGTTAGGTTCTTGAGAACCAGAGGAAAGAAGTCTTAGCAACATTAGTGATTTTTCAATGACTCGTGCTGTTGCTACTTCTAGTATCAAACGGTCTTTCAGAATATTTTGTTCAGATGGGTTTAGCTTTCTGAGAGCCTGTATTGTGTTCGATGTTATAACGACATTTGGAGTTGAGATATCCATTAGGTTTCTGTTACTTAAGTCTGAACTACCACTAATAAGGTTGTTATATTTTGGAGTTAATTTCTCGACTTCTTTGTTGATCTCAAATGCCATTCCCCTTGCCGGAATAGTTTCCGTAGGTCGGTCTGAATATGTACGAACTTTTTCTTCACCTAATAATGAGCTACTAAAGCGAATTAGGTCTTCAGGCGTTTCCCAAAGCTCGGAGATTCTACTGCCGTTTTGTGGTGCGGCAAGATTTGAATCAGCACTCCGGTTCAATGATTGGTTATAACCAGCTTTTACAATGTCTGAAGGTATATTTATAGGGCGTTGACCACGGCCACCAGCTTTTGTACCCCCCAGCCACGTCACCCCATTTTCACCGTTATTTTTGTCAACTGTCTGCTGTGCTTCTACGACGTCAACAGGCGCATTTCTGTATCCTCCTCCACCCATTTGATCACTCCAGTCATGTGTACGAGAAATATCAATCCAACCCTCTATTGGATTGCCACCTTGAGATATTGTCTGCTGCATTTGTTCGCAGCTTTGTGTTGAAACTCTGACACCTTGTTGTGCCCTAGCCATACTATTCATTAGAAGCTCATATAAGCCAGGATTAGCTCTCTGGAGCATAAGTAGTGGGAGTGAAGCTATCGCACCTGTAGCGGCTTCAGTAACCTGCTGTTGAATCGCATCGACACCGCTTTTCACTTTGTTTAAAGTGTTTGCAACGCCAAGAGTTGGATCGAAAGCGCTGCAATTGAAGCCACTACCCCAGTCGAGAGACCCGCCCAGAACTATACTGTTTGTTATAGGGGATGCAGGCTGAGAGATTGGGCGTTGACCGCCTACACCGTAGTACCAGCCCGCATTTGAATCAGGAACTTGTAAACCTGTAGCAGTTGCATTTGAAGAGATTACAAGCGAAGTAACTAATGCTAAACGTTTAAATAACACAATGCGGTCCTTATGGATAAGACATGAAATTGACGCTGTATAGAAAAAGTTGACCTTTTCTTTCACAGCATTGATAAGGACGCCATAACGTCCATGCATAATTGCCGGTTGATGCGTTATTACCATTACCATCCCAACCAGCTAGAGATGTCGTGTCGTTGTCACCAAATACAGTGCAGCTATTTGATATTTTTGGAGCGAGCATTTGCCACTTTCCATTTTTATTAGAGTTTTCTTTTAAAGCTCCAGGAGGCCATATACGTCCGTTATAGCTTGGTGTGCCTGATAAAGACTGATATACGTGTGGTTGTCCATTCCTTGTAACAATGTCGCCAACACGTTGAGCTATTACAGCTGCCGCTTTTGTATCAGATGATTGACTGATAAAACCGCTTCGAGGATAGACTGAGCCCCACGTGTTGGTGGGAAAGTTACCAATCTCCCTTCTACCTGGAATTAGAGCATCTGGATAAGCCGTCTCAGGGATGCCAAGACGCCAGGCAATAGAATCTGTTCCAGATACAAAATAAGGATTGAACGCAGTGGCTTGTGAAGGACAGCTATAGCTAAATGAGATTGAGGAAACTGGGTGTCCAATAGCATCACTAGACTTGAATTTCAGCGTGTTTAGATCTGTTCCTTTGCTTGTTTGATTACTTCCAGCATCTATAGAAGCGGCTTTATTAATTAGTGAGCCCACGGCAGATTGAGACACACTGCCAACTATACTATTTGCCTCAGTCCATGGATTACTTCCAATTCCATTATGAGCACTAACAACAATATCTGGGTTGTGATGGGCAATTTTTGGTGATGTTTCAACATCACAGCTATTCCCAGTGCATCTAAGCCAGAAACATACGCCAACCAATTTGTAGTCTATGCATGAAGCGCTCGCTGCAGAAGCTATAATGTCAGCGGTATTGATGGTCTCTGAGTCAGCGTTTACTGTAAATGGAAGTAAAGCAGATAAAGTAATTACTAAGGCCCTATTCATTATTTACCTACCTTTTCGTAGTAGATTTTTATTGCCTTGTTAACATCATTTTCACCATAGATCACCTGTTGGCCATTGTTAAATACGACAGCAGGTAATTTAGTTATTTCATACTGCATGGCTTTTAGAGAACCCTCATAGGCTGAAATCAATTGGGATTGAATTTCATTTCCGAGTGCCAGAATTCGTTTTTTTGCCTGCTTCTGAGCAATAGTCGGTTCTGAAGAAAGTCCTTCACTGAGCTTTTCTTTGAATCTATCAGGCGCACTCAGGTCATACGTTGTAACCAAAGATACTGTTTCAGCTAGATGAACATTAATTAGTCGAGTATCTTTATCGTAAAAGGCTTCTACAATAAGTTGATCAGCATATGAAAAACTGGAAGTTAGTAATAATAAAATGAATGTGAACTTATGCATTACCGGCCTCCAGGCTGTGATTACGACGTGCTTGTTTAATTCTTTCAGCAACTATTTCTGCAGCACCAACACGATCACATCCCATTTGTTCCATAATTTCACGACGCTCTGCTTTTTCATGTTGTTCAGTCATGGCAAGTGCTAATGATATTGCTGGAGGTATTGCTCTAAAGAGTGGATCGAGGTTATCTGTAAGAATCACGCCTTCTGTATATTGAGCCGGAGACTTCCTTGCCGCTAAAAGTTTTGATTCTTGTTCTTTCGTGAGGTCTTTAAATCGTGTAATTTGATTTACCTCATCACGAGGCATTACAAGGCAAATCCACCATTCCAGCATAGCTAACATTCGACGGCTATCATCTGGGAAATCTTCTAAGTTTTGTGTAGCTATCCAAAACCAAGCGCCTAGTTTTCTCCACATTTTTACAATCTTGATTATGTACGGTGCAAGAGTGGCGTTTTTAGTGATGATATGGCCTTCGTCTGTTAGCATGAGAGTTGGTCTACCTTCATGCTGTTCACGCTCAACAAGTGCGTGGACGTGATTCATCAAGCTCATATATGCAACAGTTAATTTATCCTCGTATCCTTCTCTGGCTAGAATGCCCATATCAAAGATCGTGATGTCTACATCAGGCCACTCTGTACCGGGACGATTGAATAGTTTTCCTTCAACACCGGTGCAATAAAGCTCCATTGCATCAGCCATCTCAATAGCTCGTGCAGTTCTATTGTGATCTAAGTCCTCTGTGTGTCGCATAGCCTTGACGACATCCTCAGTCAAAACTTGGCTACGACCATTGTTTTTTGCATTTTGTGCTGCTCGATAGATTGCTTTCCTAATAACTAGCCTGTCAGCTCGATGAAGCATGTCATCTTCTTTTTTTTCTCCACCAGTAATCATCACACGAGCTGCTAACTCCATTTCACCTAGGTAATCACGGTCTTCATCTTCGTCATCAAGTTCAGATTCATCATCATCTTCAGTGACGACTTCATCTTCTGACAGCTCTAGAAGTTTCATGGCGTTGGCAAACGGAGGGAGCGATATATCAGCACTGGGAGTAACAGACATTTGATTTACTGTTAGCCCTTGTTTGGCCATATACTCACCGAGCAGCCCAAATGAATCGCCGGCTTCAACTATAAAGATTCTTGGTCGATGAACTGCAGTGATCTTCATCACTGCATCAACAAGAGACGCTGACTTACCAGCACCAGTAGGACCTATAATCAAAGCATGAGCATTCTTTTTTCGGTCTTGGTTGTTGAATGGATCAACTAGAAGTGGCTCACCACCGCGATTGAAATACATGAGTCCTGGGTGATTCGTTCCCTTAGAGCGTCCATAGATAGGGAGCATAGAAGCAATTTGACGCGAGAACACTAGTCTGGAGCGACGTTGCTTTTTCTGCATCATTAAACTATCGAACTTCATAGGCAGGCTTCGGATGTACATATCCTGCTTTAACAAGTCCTGATTTTCAGTAATTGGTAGTAATCCGTTACTCAGTATTAAAGCTTCAATAACTGATACAGCGTCATCGAGTTTTTCGAGATCCTCGGCGCGTGTCAGGAAGCTGATATAGACAGGATAAAGGGTGTTATTTTTTGCTACCTCATGTTGAGCTGTTTTTGCTTCTATATGAGCTATCTCTGCTTCAGCATTGTCACCTACTGCTGATCGCATAATTCGACCGAGATGGTTATTAACTTGGTCTCTTGGTTTGATTTCGATACTCATTGACATAACAGTGCCTTCAGGCATTCTGTCGAACATAGCAAATGTATGTTCTCCAGAGTTTCTCTCGGCCGTGAATAATCCATTTTCAGGTACACGACGGAGTGCTTGTACACTAACTGCTGTGTGTGGCATCCCGTCAAAGTACCAGATGCCTTTTTCAGCATCTGAGCTTGGTCTGGAAAGAGATAATTGTTCGGCTAAATCATAGCCATATGCCAAATCGTCATCACCTGGATATGGTGCGACTTTTAGTAATTCTTCACTGTCACCTTTCGTTATAACTGGCTTTGGGTTTAACCAACGTAGCATCCATTCATACAGTTCTTTACCTCCTGCGACAGTTGCTTTCATGCCAATGCCAGTAAACTGAGTGACTAGTCTTTTCCGGATTCGCCCTAACTCACGAATATCTCTATCGTAGTCTGACTTGTAATTTTCTGGGAAGTAACGATAAAGACACATGCGCACCTTACGTCTTTTTCCTTGCCATCTCCCACCAGTTACAACATCATCAAAAAAAAGTCCATTGGGTTGTCCAACCTGACGTAAATGTTCATCCATGACATTTAAAAAGTGTTTTGTATATTGGGTATTTACAGCTCTTGGATGAGCATATTCTCGGATTTGGTCGGTCAACGTCCTAACACTTAGCTCATCTTGAACAAAGAATTGCAATGTCCATGGTGCTACATTTTCTTCGGGTATTGTTTCTGTGATTGTTGCTTGAAGTTTTTCCTGAATCTCAACTATATAATCTTCAGTCTTAGCTTCTACACCAACTGGTTCAATCTCAAAAAGTGCTCCGACTCCTTTACCGTCTTCTAAGAGAAATACCTGGTTTTCGCTGTCATATTCCCTCCAAGGGAGCAAGTTTGTGAATGATGGTAGTTCTCTATAATCCTTTCTTACATCTTCTTTTTTTAAAAGAGAGTGTGAGTAAGATGAGCTTTTTGTTAGTAGTTTGCTGAGCATTACATTTCACCTGGCATTGCATATTCTGGACGTACATAGAACGGGAAGGCTGTTGAATATCCCGGCACAGGTAGACGTGAATCCGTAGATAAGTGCGGATATACGTACATAACTAACGTCGAGTTGGGAAGACGCGGAAACTGTTGCTCGATTTCAGTGTTTGCATCTCTCGTATAACCAGCTAGGTCAATATCTTCATAACCAGTAGGTCTTTCTCGTATGCCTGAAATTGATAATGGTTTTCGTTGAGTACCAGATACCAAACTATTTTGATGATTTCGATACACCTCTTCCATAGTTGGTCCTGTTTGAGGGAGCAATTCATCTTTTGTTTGATATGAACAAGCTGATAACAGACTAATCAAGGCGATTATTGATATCTTTGCTGCTGTAGCGCGCATGTCTTAATTTCCTGCCATTAGGTTTGTAATTAATTGGTAGTTCAGCATCAATGTGGACCGCGACGTTTGAGCCTGTATCTACATAGATCACATCGAATGACTGTTGTTGTCTTTTTTGGAGCCACTCACTAATTGCTGAAGTACCACCAGACAATGATTCAAATGCTGAATTTTTTAATGCATCGCCAGTCACTGATGAAGTGGTATCACCTTGTGATGAAACAATGCGTGTGGTTTCAGCATCAGCAACAGCTTTAGCTCCAGCTTCTACTCCTTTTGCAAATATAGAGCCTGCCAGGAAGGTAGCTGCATTAGATATTCTTTTACCGGAAACACATGGGATACCTCTGTTATCTGAAATCCATGCAAGTCGGTTAACATTTCCTGATCTGTTGTCATTTTGAAGTTCTGGATCACCTACGCTTAGCGTTTGTATTGTTCCATCATCAAAGACATATGTAACCGATGTCAGATCCGCTCTTACGCAAGAAAGAGTCCAGTCACCAGTTGCAGTCCCTGAAAAGATCATGTGGTTTACTTCTGGCAATTCAAAACCGTTAGCCGTTAGGTTTTCATTACCAACAATGACTTTTATAGGGTAAGGATCTTCAACACTGCCATTAATAGGCACACGACCTATTAGTGCAGTCATCGCTGTTGATCCAATCAAGGTAGAGTTTTTAGGAACTGTGTAAACAGGTTCAATTATGCTTTCTTGATTAGAGCTACCGGTGATGCTTTGACCAATGCTATTGTTGATAGGACTTGTATCACCAAGAATGTCAGATGCTTTATCTAGCGTGTTAGATGGACTGAATGATGTTGGAGTCAGCCCGTTTTCATCTAATGTTGTAGCTGTATCAATTGGTTCAACCCAAACATCGCCCTGGGGCTGTATGTCTGGTATATCGATACCCATATCGAAGTCATTTAGTTCTGGTGGATTTTCATTTTGACGATTAGTTAATTCATCAACACGATCCATTAAGTAATCTATTGAATATTTTGTGTCTTTATTTTCTTTTGGACGATTTGCTAACTGCTCTTTTATTTGTTTTTGTTCAGCTATTAGTCTGTCATTTTCCTCACGCATTTCTTGTACAAGCGCCGTTAGAGTACGTAGTGTGTCATCAGTAGTATCTCCATCGGGAACATATTGCTCTCCCAGTTGTTGAACTTGTTTAGTAGCTTCTTTATCTGAAGTACGGGCAACAACTGCGATCAATATAACAAGCAACCCTAATGCTATTAATGGGATGAGTTTATTGGTCCTTTTTTCAGCCATTAGAACGACTCCCAAAAAGGTCGATCAGAAATTAGATAAAGAGCCGTGGTATCCGTTATCTCACCATTTGGTCCAAGTGAGGCATGTTGGAATGTAGCTGCAAGCCATTTCCCACGGATTTGACGGGGATCTAGAATTACTCGTTCTTTCTGTTTGTTAACAAGTTTTACTGCTGTGATGTATAGGCCATTACTGGAAAATGAGATAACAGGAGTCATATTTATTATTAGCCCCCGGATGAGGTGTGTGTCTGTTTGCTGAGCAACATTAACTCGATGTATACCTTCAGGGATGTTGATAAGTCTTTCGGGAGCGTATAAATGATGAGCAGCCACCCTTGTCAAGGTTTCATACCCATAGTGTTTTGGAGCTTTATTCTCAGAATTTGAAGAAGTAATATCTGTTTCAGACTCTGGATATAAAATGGTCATCTGCTCATCACTACCAAGAGATTGATTGGAAGATAGATGGATTACTACAGTCTTTTGGCTTATGGTGTCTTGTACAAGGATTCTTTTATCCGTAAATTCTTCGTTACTTTCCCAGTAAATAACACCATTATTAGATAATGTACTTAGTGAGTTAGCTATTGCAGCTGGTATCTTTACTCTGACTCTATTTGACGGGAAAACGAGCATTCTCTCCTGATTAGGTTTCAAGACAACCCTGATTGGTGTCTTGTCCCAAATCACTTTCTCATCTGCAAGAGCTTTTGAAGGTAGCCAGGCAAGTATAAAAAGAGCTGATACTATTGTGATATATAGCTTCATTATTCTTTTACCGTTGAAGTAATTCGAGTTGGGTTTTCTTGAAAGCCATCTAACATTAACCCCCAAGGGTTAAATTCCGGACTAACGTTACTGCGGACGACTTTAATTGGATAACGAATATCTACAGACTTGATTGGTACACCACGATGGGTTTCTGTAATTCTGAGGTCGAGCCATACTACGAAATTATTTTCATTGATAATGTTTACTCTCTGGTCGTCATAAGCCATTTCGTTAATTAATGTGACAGTTCTTGTGCGCCGGTCTAATTCACCACGATTACTACGACGTAAAATGTCTTCCTTTAGCCACTGTTGGTAGCTTGGTGAAAGGTATGGGGCCAGTTCTGCTACTCGTGCAGGGTAGTCTTTGGCTCCATCATCTAGCCATGTATTGAGATATTGAAAGATACTGACTGCAAAGCTATATGCTGTTGTGACAGGAATCTCATTGAGTGTAACTGTCGCGCCAGCTCGAAGATCTGGAGGTATATAGAGCCTTTGAACTTCACGAGCTTTATTTGCTGACATCCAGAACAAAATGCAAAACAGAATTAGTACAACAATAAGAACTCGAAGTGTGATGATGTGTGACTTTAGATTGTCCACTTCTCCCCTGTACTTACTCGCCATCTTTACGTCCAACTCCCCATGTACCTGAATATCGAATCACACGGTCATTCTTAGTGTTTATTTTTACTCGAAGAAAAACATCTCGAAGCATTAAGTAGTGTTGATAGTAGTAATCTGGTCTTCCACGTTTTATTCTTTGAAACAAAGACCCACTAACGAGGATTGTAAGTAACAGCATTAACATTGCAGCTCCCATCCCCATCATTGTTTTACCAAAAAGGGTGGCAATGAAAAGGCACACCGGAACCCAGAAAACTGCACCAAACTTTAGTACCATGCCTAGTTCAGAATTTGATAGCCCACGGAATATTGGTGGCTCATTGTTAAGCCGGTCAGCAAGGATTTCTGCTGAATCACTCATTAGAAGACACCTGCCGCTTGAGCAAGTAGATAAGAAACGAATAGAAATACGCCAGCACCAGCGATGACTGTGACACCTACCTCACCCCACTCTTTTCTACCTGCACGAGCTTGGTTAATATCAGCTAAAGCAATCCATCCAAGCCAAATAAAACCGACCACAGAGAGTGTTAGCCCTAGTAATATAGAAGCATCTTTTATGTATCCTTTTAGAAGTTCTAGCCAGTTTCCATTTGCTGCCCCATTAGATGGTGGAACAGCTGTTGGGAGTGCTGCGTATGCATTTTGGCAAAACGAAAGGTATAGAGCTGATGCGGAGGTGAGTACCTTTTTCATTAGTAGTCCTTTTTATGAAACGATATATAAGATGATTGAAAGTAAAGTGACTGAGCGAACTGCACTCGAAAGAACGTCATACAAACTGATATTATTTTTTTTCGATGCCCACTGTTCGTAATAGGATAGTGTTACCCAAGCGCTCCACAGAAAATATGCAACTACAATAAGACTAGCTATAACTAATGCCATGTTATCCATGGATACACCTGTAGCGTTTAAGAAGCTTTGTGATTGTTTAGAATCAACATTCATGGCTTAACGTCGATAGTCGCCTGATAGTGGCGCATAGTTTCTGGGCTCCATAGCTGGTCCATCGAGATGCTCCTGAATACCAAGCTTCATCATCAATAAATCTTTACGAAGTAGGTTGTATTGGAAGCGAATACGGCTATCGGGATTAGCTCGTCCCTGGGCTTCATCAACAAGTGAGCTTAGTCCATCGATCTCATGAATAAGCTTGGCTAGACTTTCACGTTCTGCAAAGTTGCTAGCACTAGCTATTGTTGATAATGAAATCGTGAAAATAAGTAAAAGGGGCTTGAGCATTATGTTCATTTCTCACTACATTAACTTTGTGTGAGTGAAGTCTGCCCAAGCCCCTTAAATGAGACAATGAATAACCGGATATTGGCCTGAGCCGGTTATCAGATATGTTTCTTAAATAGATAGGTAACCATAAAGATACCAAGGCCGAATAATGAGGCAAATGGTAGGATTACAGCATTTGGGTGTATAGATACTGGAAAGGCTAAGTAGACAACCCATGGTGCGATGAATGTGACAGGTATCCAACGTTTTGCGTGGTGGTATAAGCCAGCATGTTCCCGCCCAACTGACCATTTTCTGATGTCTCGTTGAACCAATCCTTCCGTAGCAGCAACAATGGCAAATATTAAAAATGCTGGTAAAGCAAGTGTCAGAATAGCAAGCCTAATGGCGAATACTTGGGTCACGTAAACAGCAGCTAAAACATGCTCGGCAATCAAACGCGCTATGCTTTCTGTTTTACTATCTCTAAATACATTTGATAAGAGAGCCATAATTCCTGTCTTCTCATACATAAAGTGGTGCATTGCTGATGCAACATTTTCAGCATATTGGACTGGTCTCTGTACAATCAAACTTTTCTGAAAGTCTTCGTTTAAATAGCCCAGTTCCGTTTTAACCATCATCCGACTATGCTCAACACCTTCATCACTCCATTTAGTGTTCATTCCAATCCATTCGGTGATAATAGACATAAGTAAAGCGAGTAAGAGCCATATAGCCATGGTTATAATTCGTGATAGCCATCTACCCATCAGGCTTTTTTGTGCTCGGGGGCTATTTTCTTGTGCCATTACTCGATCCACCATGTCTCGCCAGTACGATATGATGTAGCCATATCATCAGCCATTTCATTAAAATTTGATGTCATATAGAGATCATCTTTAGAGTCAGCTAATGGCACTCGGATTTTCCATAGTTGGCCGCCTGCGGTAAGAATGAATGCCTGACCTTTTGGAAGAGCCATTATGGTGGCCGGAGATAGTAGTGGTGCTTCAGTGAACGTTATTCGATCTTGAGCGCTTGATGTAAAGTCGACCTCGCTATCTATATCTACAGAATCTGCAGATCCTGTCACTTCTGTTGCTGCTGCAACCTCCACCATAGGGAGCTGTTCTGTGAATAGCTCAGCTGTAGCTAACTCTTTCACTCGGAATATGATTACCGTGCCAAAATTACCAAGTGCTTGACCTGCTTTAGCTTGATCACCAAGCTTCACAATAACGTCTGACATGGTTTGCGTGTATGCGGTGATTTGTAGACCGGCACCACCACCTTTGTTAAGCATAGGAAGAAACTCATCTCCCATTAATTCATTAACTTCATCAGCATGAATGTTTATGGGGGTTTTACTTCCTGATGATGTGTCCTGGTTGTGGTAACCAAGTTCAGTTCCATGTTTATATATCTCACCAGCAGTAGAAACTAAGTCAGCAAACATTGTGTTACCAACGGTGCCAGCAATAGCCATATCTTGTAATGCATCCAGTCCGATATACACGACTTTCTTTTGCCGTATAACCTGCCCCCAACTAAATACTGGTCGATTATCCTCTGCGTCGTTATATGCAGGAGATATAAGCTCAGCAATACGTCCTGATATAAGTTTCTCAAGTAATGGCAGACCACTTGCTACAATCTTGTCAAAATATGTTTTGTCATATTCAAATGTAGAACGTAGTCCCATAGCTACGGCATCAAACATTTTTCTATCTTGAGCATATTTGATCATGGCGTTTGCTCTTTTGTTTTTCCCACGCAGACTCATAGGAAGCATCTTATCGTTCAAATTTGATGCTATTTCATCTACGTGTCTTGGCCAGTCAGGATCAGCCTCATTGTTTAACCAAACCTCGTAATAATCTATTAGTAGGTCATCGATGCTTTGAATGTGCTGTGCTAGTTGTGCATAATCTGGCCGTCGTCCTAGAGCTACCAATGCTTGAGCAATAATATTGGTGAATCGCCAGAAAAATTCACGGAAAACGTTCGAGTTACCACCACTGTCAAGTTGGTTTGCTGTTCTGGTAGCAACCTCAGTTACTCGGCTAAAGTGTCCTATGCCGTTGTATCTAGCTGAGATGTCTGGAAAGCCAAGATGAAACACAACTAAATCATCTTCTCGACCAGACGCTTTGCATTCAGCAATAACTCTTCGCATCAACTCTGCATCACCCTTTGGATCGAAGACAATTGTGATGTCACCACGTCTTATATCTTGCGTAATCAGTACTTCAGCTGCACGTGTTTTACCTACACGAGTGGTACCAAGAACTAGTGTATGACCATTTCTTTCCGAGAGAAGTGAAACTACTGGCTCTTCCTCCCCCCCGACACCATGAATCTGTGGTTCGCCACCTATTGGAGGTAATGGCCGAACAGGATTAAATTTTGATTCACTGTTAAGAAGTTCTGCGATTTTAGATAGGTAGGGTTGTGATTCCCATTCACGCTCTTTTCTTCTAGCGAGTCTGTAAAGTGGCCCAGGGTTGATATATTTGCTTGCAGCTGGCTCTCTTGTGTCTTTTAATCGCTGAGCATGTTTTTGTCCCCACCTAAAGCCAAGTCCATAAAACAAATATTTTTTACTAACTGGGATGTCATTGGGTGCCATCTTAAATAGAGTTTGCCGGCGAAGCCCTTTTTGATACTTATAGAGTCGAACAAAGTCTCTGAAATTACGAAATGCATTATATGTGAGGATACCCCCCACCCCATAAGCAATGGATGGGGTCATCATAATAGACCAAGGTGCGACATATGAAAGTACGGCACCCGTAGCAGATATACCTGCAGACCAAATTTCAACCTTTGGTCTAAGAAGTACTTCCAAGGTGTGTTTCTGTTTCATTGGGCAATCTGCGTTCGTGTGATTAAAATTGGGTAGTGATGAAGGTTAAGCTGCTTTGCAAGATCACTCCCGGAGGCGGGGCTTATCTGAAGTCCTTTTGCTGTGTGAATTACATGTTGAATATCTGAAGCAGACTTCGAATTGACAATCAGCCCCACAGCTCCGGCCTTAATGAGTGCTTGTCTGTGTTGAGATAACCAGTTAATGGATATCTTGTCTGTTCCAACAAGAAACAATGGGCTTGGCAGATAAGGGAGTTCAACATTACGCCTTTCCACTTTACCAACTGACATTTCCGGTGTTCTTGGGGTGATTAGGCTCGTGATGTTTGGTTTCCGTTTTGGGAAAGAAGGTTTTTGTTCTGGAGATAAATATCTGTCTGCATTTGTAGTCCTGCCTGAATCAAATATCACTTTAGGCTCTGCGTGGACTAATGTGCTTAGGATTAGCAGGACAGAGAAAGAGATTATCCTACTCATTTTGTTGCCCTTATATAGCTAAGCACATTCTCCTGGTAACGTTTTGCACGTGCTGCTCTTTCTGGTGTATTACTCTTTGTATGATACTCACCAGCACAATAAAACCAGTCTTGTTTACGTTCGTAGCACTCACGTAAGATTTTTGCTCCAGTTTGAATATTGTATTCAGGTGATAATGCCTTCCATGGATCTTTCAGTTTGTCTTTGTGCCAATACCAATTGGTTTGCATTAGACCTATATCAACTAAAGTGATGTCATTGGCTAATAACAGCATAATTGCTGCGTAAGCTTTCTTTCGTGTTGGAAAGTAATATCCTTTACCACGTACATTGATAGTCCATGGCCATACCTTTTTTATTTTTGGATTAGTGCTTTCTGCTCGTGAGATTGCATAAAGTAGATTTGCTGGAACACCTTCCTGCTTAGCTACTTTTACATAGAGGGCTGGGATAGTCTTTTTTGAATACGTATTAGCGTATGCTGGTGAATATAGGTTACAGCTAAGTATTATTGATATTGCTAAGAATTTCAGGAATATCTTTGTTGAGTATATGCATGTGAACCCATATGCGGTTTTTATACTCATGTTGCATTGGTGATGCGATGATGAATGCATCTTCCTTAATACCCAAGAATATACATTTGTCATGCAAACCAGCCACCAAGATAGCGTGCTCAGATGAATGTTCTGGATGTTTTGACTGCAAATAGTTAAATATTTGCTCTTGGAAATAGATTCTCTCGCCATGGGTTTTTTTGGCAAGGGTAGATATTTGAAACTTCCAGATAAAGAACTCTCCAGAAAGTTGCTCGACTATTTTTCCCCAACTAAAGCTGTAACTTCCGACGTTGACAGCATTAACAATACTTGTGCCATTATTGATTTTGGTGTCACTGGCATGTTTCTCGACTTCTCCATCAAGAAATCTCTTATAAGCATTCAAGTCAATAGGCGTCGTATTGGAAGTCATATTGGGTAATTTAATATTAGTCAAATATTATTCTACCCTTTTTACCCCTCCATTGTTATCGACTTTGAATGTTGCAGGTAGTTGTTTTTCATCAAGCTGATATTGATTTATGAGTGATTGCCCATGATTTAATGTTAAACGTCTGCTTTTAAGCATCTCTGCATCTACACGATTGCTTATTGCCCATTGGCGTATAACGCTGTTAGGTTTATCACTTGAGTCACTAAAATAAACATCAAGATGTAGCGTTTTATCTACTAGCATCGATGTTAAAAGTTGCTGTATCTTCTTATCGCAGGCAGCACACCCATCTAATTTAGTAGCTATAATCAAATTATTTGCAGGCAATCCTGATGATTGTGTTGTTGTTGTCGGTATAACCGAAGGTGATTGAGTCTTTAGCTGTGTAATGTCAATTAGCGGTTTATCACCTTTGTCTCTCCATGCCTGGTCATAAGCACGTTGGAACGCAAGTACGCGTTCAGCATCTTTTTCCATCATGTCAGCCCAAAGCCGTGCGTATTTTCTTCGTTCAGCATCGTTTTGAGCATGTATGCCCAGTACTTCTATTGGAGATATTGTTTCAGGACTTATGCTTCCTCTAATCCCCTTCATAAGTTCTTCGTATCGTGAGTATTCAGCTGCCGATAAACCCCACATAAGATGCTTTTGCTCAGTTTGGTACTCCGAACTGTCAATGGCTTTGGATTGTGTTTCTTTTGATGTGATTTTATCCGCAGCTAACGATGTATTTGCTGCTAGTATCAGCACTAAAAGTACATGATTCTTAAATCTTAAGTTCAAAGCTCACTCCTTCTTCGTTTTTTATCATTACGCTATTGTCGTCAATACTCATTACTTTCCATTTTCCTATCTTCTCGGTTGTGCTTAGGAGATGGATTTCGTTCTTGTATTCAATTTGAGCATAATCTTCGCCACCCCATGAATCGATACCCAACAGCTTGAGCTGATCAGTTTTGCTAATAGCGTTTGGTTTATTTGGTATATCTGTTTTAGGTAGTTTTTTTTGAGCTTCGAGATGGGAAGGCTGAGCTACGCCATTAGTCTTTGTTGATTCTCTTTTCAATGCTTTAAGTTCACTCTTTAATTCTTTGAGTGAGCCAACTAATGCATTTAATTTATTAATACTTTCTGCATGTAACTCCATTCCACTCTTAACTAATGCTATTCGATCCGATTCCTTATCCTCTATAGTGTCGAGTCTAGTTGATAAATCAGCTAACTCCACATCAAGCTCACTTTTCTCATCATAAAAGCCTGCTGTATTAGAACTTGGTTGGGCGGTATTAGATGGGATTACTTGAATCTCGTTCTGAGTATTTTCAAGCTCTAAGATATCTAAGTTCGATTCCTGAATACTCTCTTTCTCTGCCTCATTATTGTTAGTTGTGTTTACTTCATTAATAATGGGATTTTCAGCTGTCAGTTCGGAAATAACTGTTTCATTTAAGTCTACTCCTGGCTCAATGTCGTATTCGTTATCTGATTCAAGTATGTACACCGCTGTACCAAGTACACTGACTAATATCAGTAGCAATATTATTTTTATCCATACTGGAGGACTTTTCTTTTTGCCAATATCTTTCGGTATTTCACCATCGAAAACATCGTGAGATTTGCTTTTATCTGTCATTATTTAAACTCATCAACTGTGTCAAATGCTATTAACCTATGTACAGGATCGACTTTCATCCAGTACGCTTTTCCGACTAACATCATCAAGGCATCTTTTAGCATTACAGGCCCTATTTTTCGGTGTATTTCAGGTAAAGTCTTATTGAGGAGTTGTTTTACATGTTTTCCCTGGATATCGGGTGCAGCTAATGTGTATCCACTTCTGAGAAGTAAGAAGTCTATTGCTTGGCCAACGGTTTGTTCTTGAGATGGTATTTCTGTATCAACAACAACTTCCAGTAAGTTCTCTTGCTGCCTAGTGTTTACAGCAGCTGCACTTGAGTACCGGCCAACTCTTACTTGTGTTTCTTTGGGAGGTTCATAGTCATAACGCTCAATAAAAATATCAGGTATAACTTCAGGGGAACCAGTTGTCGTAATTGGTTTTGCTTCCTGCTCAAAAGTAGGAAGCGTTATACAGCCAGTCATGATGACAGGCAGTGCTGCAATGAGTAGTTTTGTACGCAAGATGCATCTCCATCAATTTTGCGTACATATTCGTTTCAGGTGCTAATAAAGGCAATCAATAACCGGATATTGCTCTATGCTGGTTATATAACTACCGATGATTTTACTGACTCTGATTCGTTCTTCAGCCATTCAGATAATGTTGGCCATAAATGACGTAATGCAATATCGTTCAACGTTTGGCTTACTGTAATGCACCGTTCTAGAGGAGTTTTGTTTGCAGTCTTAACCCACGAATTCCAGGCTATTATCTCCTCTTCTTCCGTTAATCTTCTGGGCGGACCGCCCAGTGTTTTTGGAGCATTCAATGATTTTCTCATTTCTTGGAAAAGTGCTCTGCTCATTCCAGTAAGAGCATGCACCATCGGCCAGGATGCATCTTTAACGATTAGGTGATTAATAGCTTCCTCTTCACGACGAGATTCTTGTATGTATTCTAAAGCCATCGCTAATTTAAATTCATTAGCTGAGATTTCATAAAATACAATTCCAGTTCTTGCTATCGCTAACGTATCTTGAATTGTCATCGAAGCTAGTTGTGAAATTATTTTGTTTGATAGATTAAATAGTTCTGAGAGTGATTTACTCTCTGTTTCGTGAGCGGACAATGTGGATAAATTTCTCAGTAATTTGTGTGTAATATCCATATTTTCGATGTCACTACGACAACGAACATTTTCTTTAGCCTGATTGATTGCTTTTGTTAAATATATTTCATTAATTGAAATATCGAGTAATTTATAAATCCGTGACAGTTTATACAAATCACTATGAGGGAGGTTGGATATGACATTTACCTGAACTGGTGTGAATCCTAATTCAGTTATTCGTTCTTTATCACTTATCAAAGACGCATCCATTAGCTTCACTAAAAAGCTATACGTCATATCCGTATACAGGCTTTGCACTGCCCTACTCCTCAAATTTACTCTTAAAAACACATCGTTATGTCCTTAGACATAACTAATTTTTCACGCTTATATTTAACGAATAAAAAGAGCTTTTTTCAATCACAAATTTTTCACATGTTTCGCTTTTGTGACAAAGTTCTCATCTAGGTTTATAACTTCTTAATCGCTTTATAATGATGTGTTCTCTCTCCTCTCATTTCTCATTTGCTACGCTGAAAACAATACAAATTAATTCATTTGCGCATCTGATGATAATCAACTATGACACATTCCCTCTCATACATATGAATCATTCATACACATACAGTGGCTCGTTTCTATATGTTCATAAGATAGCTATCAGATATCTGAAAGATATCTCAGCTACATTTATTCTATCTTAGAAAGATAGCTATCCGGATAGCTAATAGATATCACTTTAAAAGCTGTAAGATAGCTATCCAGATAGCTAATAGATATCACTTTAAAAGCTGTAAGATAGCTACATAGATATCTGTCTGGATATCTATGTAGGTATCTATAAAGCTATTAGATAGCTATCTATAAATATTGTTAATTTTTCTGGCTAACATTTAATCGAAATATTAAAAAATTCATTAATGAGCTTATAAGATAACTTGTAGATATCTATTAGTTATCCGGATAGCTATCTTTCTAAGATGAATACTGATATCTCATAGATATCTGATAGCTATCTATATATATGTGGAAAAAATGTTATAAATATACTAATATTCATGGAAGAGATAGCTTATGGATATCTGATAGCTATCTAAGTATAAAAATCAGATGAGGATTAAGTATATGCCAACGGTCGTTATGGCTAGTTCAAAAGGTGGGGCAGGTAAGACTACAGCAGCAATAACCTTAGCCTCT
This sequence comes from Methylophaga thalassica, assembly GCA_011052985.1. GTDB lineage: Bacteria > Pseudomonadota > Gammaproteobacteria > Nitrosococcales > Methylophagaceae > Methylophaga > Methylophaga aminisulfidivorans_A. The sequence goes on along the minus strand of DRHY01000178.1, from coordinate 3,469 downwards.
GAATTATCAAGACAGGGCGAAGAAAAAGATGTAAAAGTAGCCTTAATAGATGCTGACCCAAATAAACATGGTGCAAAATGGGCAAAAAAATCAGGCTGTCCAGGTAATCTGAATGTGTATGAGTCTGACGAAGAAACAATTATCGATGACATCGAGAAAGCAGAAGATGAGAATGCGTTTGTTATAGTTGACTTGGAGGGCACCGCAAGTATTGCAGTTGCAAATGCAGTAAGTAGGGCAGACTTAGTAATTATTCCATGTCAGGGATCACAAGACGATGCTGATGAAGCAGTGAAGACAATAAAGTTATTGCGTCAGCAAAGTAAGGCATTTAGAAGAAAGATTGCTTATTCAGTGTTGTTTACACGAACAAGTGCGGCAATTGTTCCTAGAACGCTCAAGTTCATTGTGAGCCAATTCAAAGATGCCGGGGTTGATGTTTTTAACGTGTCACTTATAGAGAAAGATGCATATAAGGCAGTTCGCTCTTATGGAGGAATAGTAAATAATTTAGATCCTAAAGAAGTTTCCGGTATTGAAGTGACAGCCTCAAACGCAAAAGCTTATGCAGAAGAGGTTAAGAGGAAGCTGAAAGAGATAATGTCAGGAGATAGTGATGGCTGAGAGAGCTGGATTAGATTTAGATGATTTTGATGATGAACTAGACATTGCAGAATTTGCTGGGACAAAGAAAAGTAAACCGAAGGTTGATAAGAAAGAGTTGAGCAAAGTGTCTGAAGAGGCAGGCTTTGTAAGTCGACAGCCAAACAAAAGAAAAAGAAGAGGGGGCCGAACACCATACACACAACAAAAGAATTTCAAGATGCGTCCAGAGATGCCTGAACTAATTGTCGAGATTGCAGATGAGATCGGTGTGAAAGACTCTGAGCTAATAGAGTTAGCAATAGAAGCTTTGCTTACAAAAAAGAAGATGAAGGATCAATTGAATAGGTATAAAGAAATAACATCTTAATTTAGGGGCTAAATTAATTATCAATAGTATGTAAGTACTTACACACAATATGACAATTATTTTAGCCCGATGAAGATATGTTGTATTTAATAAGACTGTAAATCTAAACAGTCTTTTTTTTATGTTTTGTAGTTAGATACTCTACGTGTTTTAGGTCTGTCTCAGAATTTTCAGGCAATCGATGTACTTGTAGTTTCCCCACAAGATAATAGATCTCATCAGCTGAAAGTGAGTTGTTCGGAAATGATTCGATAAATGCTTTTAGTTCTGAGCTTTTCAAAACACCCTTTGGCCTTTCTGATTTGAACTCTGCATTACCGCTAAAAGATACAACATTATGCATATCATGGTGTGAGAAACCGGTAATAGATTCAATAGCCATTAAGTGACTAAAATTCTGAAGTAACGGATTCTGAAATGAATGTTTATCGAACTGAGTGTATTGGTACCATTCTTTAGAATTATAAGTGCCAACGATTGAACCACGGTAATGTTTAGTCTCAATGACAAAAACACCACGAGTAGATATCAAAATATGGTCTACCTGGCTTGTTCCTTTTTGGTTGTTATCATCAGTAATTGGCAGTGTGACATTGGAGAGTAGGGCATAGTTATCTTCAGATAATGAAAGCTTCAATACATCAGTAACAATCTGCTCACCAATATGTACAGCATATTTATTGAATTGATACTTCTTAGTGAAGTGAACACCAGCAGCTAATCCAGCAATAAAGATAATTAGAAATTCCATGATCTAGCCTCTTAAAAGTTCTATAAGCCATTAAATCATGAAGTAGTATTAGCGCAAGTATGATTAGTTGTTTTGTTCAGGTCAGTGATATTCGTTTATATGAAACAACATTTAATGCTGAAGCTGCTGCAGTAGAAGTGGCATTGTGAGGTATCATTCGAATTCTGCCAGTATGATTAAATTGTCCAGATTCGATCATATTTCGAAGACCTTCCTCATCAGTAGCTTCAAAGTTATCGTTGCCATTTAGTGTGTATACATACATGCCAGTCATAGGACCTCTTTGGTACTTATATGGATGGCAGGTATCACCATTGGTTTTTTTTCCAACGACATCTAATAATATTTCGATCATTTAATATAAGTTCAACAATTAATGTAAGGAGATTTATGTTGCCCTGGCTCTTTTATGTAGTTGAGCCATTGCACCTTTTTTAGTGTCAGCATGTCTTGAATATCGAGCCGGCATTACTGCAGATTTCCATCCACCTTCATTCATTAACTGAACAGTGGATGCACCGTTCAGTGCCAGAGCCTGGGCTGCAGCTACACGTGTAGAGTGAGCTGATATTTCTGTTGGTACAATCTTTGACTTAGATAATATATTGTTTACTGAATTATCTGAATAGAATTTGGACAATCTTCTACCAAGCCGTTTGAAAATAATTCCTACTCTGTCTTTATGCATGGCTTCAAGTTGCTTGTTGTTTTTTCCAATAGAACGAAATAACAGTCCAGAGTTGATATTTGTTGCTTGCAGATAATCCTTTAATAATTTGACTGTTTGAGAACTCAGATACCTAGTTTGCCCTTTACCGTCCTGGTCTGTTTTAGACCAATGAAGCTCAACAATGCCGTCACGAAATGTTGGATCAAAAGATAAATCTTCAACATTGACTCTTACTAATTCTGAACATCGCATCATAGTGTCAAAAGCAAATGAGAGTAGGGTGATTTCTAACTTATCTCTCAGAGAACCATCATGCAGTGAAATAACATCTTCAATAAGATCCAAACTAAATGGTTGTGCTTGTTTTTGTGAATTATCACGGTATAGGGCTCTGATTTTTTTAAGTGTAGCCTTAACTCTTCTGACAGATGTAGGGTTCACGAAACCTGAACTAAGTTGATAGTTTTTTGTAATGTCCATGATCGCATCCAGGTACAATTTATTTTTATATGAAAGCGAAGCGAGATATCTTTCTATTGTACTTAGTGCTTTAAGTCGATGTTTTGTAGTTGTATCAACCATTTCACCATTTATGTTTTTAGTAGAACTAGTCTCTGTTACCTCAGCAGACATATCATTTAAGAATTTCTCGATATGCTCTGGCGAAGATGGAATAGCTTTGAAATATGTTCCGTAGACATTTTTACCCCATGCAGTATAGACGGCCAAGTCTGCATCACGAGCCCGTTTACTGTTTGCCGGCACACCTTGTTCGAAATTTTCCATAACATCTTCTATAAGTTCTCTAAATTCAATTGGTGGATGATTGACATCGAAAACTGGAATAGGGGAGTTGGGCATCTCTTCTTTCATCAGTTGTAATACCTGGCTGCTGTTATTTAATTTCTAGACCTTGTTTCAGAATTTAAAATCTGAGTAGTTGTGTGAGGGATAACCGGTCAGATTTTAAATTTCGAACATCAGTGTTTTTCTTGGCCACAAAAATCACTATTAATTTTGATTATACGGGGATTTTTAAAATTATCCATCTGATAAGTGTAATTATCAGGTGGAT
>DRHY01000177.1 GCA_011052985.1 Methylophaga thalassica | reverse complement strand
TGTTGTATATGGACCTCATGGTGCACCTGATTTCTTTACCAACGATGATATCAGCCGTTTTTTTGAGGCTGAGTGGAAAATTCACTACAACTCAACCAGCAAATAATGATCACCCGCTAGGCGGTAAGTGATATTCAAATCAACTGTCTCATCTATCGTTTGAGCATAAATAGGTGACTCAGGGATAACCGGTACGATGTCTGATGCGACTAATTCTAGGGTTTCAATCGATTTTTTTTGTGCCTTTTCTAGTGCATTGGCGGTTTCTATACTGACAGGGACAAACTGAACCGTATCCCCTGCTTTTAATTGGCCTACTTTCCACAGATCAGCCGTAATGACCGTAGCAGGACAAACAAAGCCACCTAGTGAAGGTCCATCAGGTCCTAATATAATCGGCATATCACCGGTGAAATCAATCGAACCAACCGCATACGCATTGTCATGAATATTTGATGGGTGTAAGCCGGCTTCCCCACCATCTGTTCTCGCCCAATCAGGTCTCGGACCGATGAGTCGCACACCTGTTCTGCTTGAGTTGTAGTGAATTTTCCACTCAGCCTCAAAAAAACGGCTGATATCATCGTTGGTAAAGAAATCAGGTGCACCATGAGGTCCATATACAACATGTATTTTCCAATTATGCTGGATGGCCGGTTTTAATGAGTCAGCTAATGCCGCGACATCAACAAGCTGCTCAGCTGGCGCCAGATGTAACACATCGCCCGTTTTAATTGTGCGTCCGACATGACCACCAAATTGGCCTAAAGTGAACGTCGAACGTGAACCTAAATATTCAGGACATTGAATTCCACCAGCAAGTAGTAAATAGGCTCTGGCTCCCGCCCCTTTTACTTGGCCTAATTTAAGGGTATCGCCGGGCTTGATGTTGATAACCGTCCACGCCGCAGCAGATTGACCATTATGTAATATAGCCAGCTCTGCTCCAGTTACGACGACCTGCGTCGCCACATTAAAACTGAGTTCTGGACCTGACAACGTAATTTCAAGGCCCGCACAGGATTCATCATTACCTAAAAGACGGTTACCCAAGCGAAATGACATGCTGTCAAACGGGCCTGATGGCGGTACGCCGATATCCCAATACCCGACACGACCTGGATAATCCTGAATGGTTGTCATCGTTCCAGCAGAGAGAACATTCAGTGTAGTAGGCAAATACTGGAAACTATCAAGATAACGGGTTGTGATAGCCGCCGATAAAAAGGCGTCATCTTGAAGCACTTGACTAACGTAGGCTGCATTGGTTTCTACGCCATAGACTTCAAGTTCGTCTAAGGCCGATAGCAACTGTTGATGCGCCTGCTCTCGATTATCCGCGTGACTGATAATTTTTGCCAGCATAGGATCATAGAACGGAGAAACGTCAATACCCGCTTTAATCCAATAGTCCAAACGGATATTTTTTTGTTGTGGCCAGATAACTTCCGTTAACAAACCCGATGACGGTTGAAATTGTTTCTGTGGATCTTCTGCATACAATCTAACTTGAATCGCATGACCTTTTGATTCAGGTGCGCTTTCAGGTAAACAAGGTACGCCTGCGCCCACCTCAATCATCCAACGAACTAAGTCGACAGCATAAATCTCTTCTGTAACACCATGTTCAACTTGAAGACGCGTATTCACTTCAAGGAAATAGAACGTTTGATTATCGGCGTCATACACAAATTCTACGGTACCAGCACTGCGGTAGTTTATTGACGATAACAATCTGACCGCAACAGCCTGCATTTCAGCTCTTATATCAGCAGGGATATTGGGCGCAGGCGCTTCTTCAATCACCTTTTGATTTCGACGCTGACTGGAACAATCTCTATCGCCCAGAGCAAGAACATGCCCTTTGCCATCACCTATTGCTTGTACTTCAATATGACGCGCTCGAGTAATAAATTTCTCTAAGAAAACACCATCATTAGAGAAATTATTCGCACTCAAATTTTTCACAGAATTAAATGCTTGGCGTAATGATTTTTCATCATCACAACGCATCATACCGATGCCACCACCACCAGCAGTTGATTTAAGCATCACCGGATAACCGACAATGACAGCTTGCTCGACGGCATCGTCAAGGGAATCTAATAATCCCGTGCCAGGTAATAACGGTACATCATTAGCCTCAGCAAGCGCCCGAGCACTGTGCTTAAGGCCAAAGGCTTCCATTTGTTCCGGCATTGGGCCTAAGAAAACAATCTCATTATCAGCACATAAGCGAGCAAAGTTCGGGTTCTCACTCAAAAACCCATAACCTGGATGAATGGCTTCAGCACCTGACTGTTTAGCCATCGTGATAATTTTTTGCTGATCGAGATAGGTATCAGTTGCTCTACCCTCTCCCAGAGAGTAAGCCTCATCAGCCAGACTGACATGAAGTGAGTCACGATCGGCTTCAGCAAAAACAGCTACGGAGGTAATGTCCATCTCATTTAAGCTACGTGTAATTCGTGTTGCAATCGCACCACGGTTAGCAATTAACACTTTTTTAAACATACGCTTATCTCATCCTATCTGGGTCGTCCCAGTATTCATCTCAGTACTATCGAGTCGTCTCGATAGGTGAAAAGAGTGCTCCGATGCTTACCAGATAACCACTTCCACAGGGGTTGGGTTATAGGCATTACAGGGGTTATTTAATTGTGGACAGTTTGAGATCAACACCACAACATCCATCACGG
>DRHY01000176.1 GCA_011052985.1 Methylophaga thalassica | reverse complement strand
GTGATTGACTAGTTTGTCCCATGTCACCTTTTGCTTGTGCCATCAGCTTGTAGATATCTCGAGAATTTTCACCAAGATCTAATTGGGCCTGCAATAATTTTGCTGCCTTCACCGGCTGTCCAACTTTTAACAGTGCATTCACTTGATTTAGGGATAATGCTCTGTCATCAGGATACAAGCGCTGGTTATCCTCATAAATATCGAGTGCAGCTTGCGTTCTTCCCACTGCCATTTCGATATCCGCCAGCGCTAATTGATAAGATAAACGATCTGGCTCTTCGTCTATTAACATCTTGAGTTGTGTTCTGGCGGAGGTGTACTGTCGATCTTTTAATAACGCCAATACGTAGCCGTACCGCATGGCCTCTGGATGCTCGATATTGTCACGTTTTAACTGCGACTCGTAATACGTGACGATATCATTCGGGTTCTGCGCCGCCATGACTCTCAGCTTTTCTTTGATCAGATAAAATTGCTCATGATCAGACAGCCTAGATGTCACATCGTATTTGACTGCACGACCTCGGGCATCAGCGATACGTGACGTGGTGACAGGGTGAGTTCGTAAAAACTCGGGAATGGCAGACCCTCCGTAATAACGACTAGCTTGCTGAAGTTTCTCAAAGAAATTCGGCATGGCATTGGGGTTGAAGCCGGCTTTTACCAATGTATGCATACCCAAGTTATCTGCTTCCGCTTCATGCGCTCTGGTGTAATCAATTTGACTCTGAACACTGCCAGCCTGAACAGCCATGATCGCAGCAGAACCCGCTCGAGGATCGGCTGCACCAAGAAGCGCAGCAGCAATCAATGCTGCTGTGCGGGGAATCGTCATTCGCTTTGAGTTTTCAAAACTTCTTAGAATATGCCGCTGAGTGATGTGAGCAATTTCGTGCGCCATAACTGATGCCACCTCATCTTCACTGTCAGCGGTCAAAATCAACCCTGAGTTCACACCCACATAACCACCCGGCGTTGCAAATGCATTAACACTAGCATCAGGGACTACAAAGAATGTGTAGTCTAGGTTTGGCGCGTCACTATTTGATGCCAGTCGGTACCCCAGTGAATGAATATAGCTAGTGACCTCAGGATCATCGACTAAGTCTGTCGTCTGTTGCAGGCGCCAGTAAAATGCTTGTCCTATTTCATGCTCTTCTCTAGGGGATATGAGCGCTCCCGCACTATCACCCATTTCAGGCAATGCAATGTCAATCGCCATAACGGGAAAAATAGGCTGAAACAAAAACAGCAGAAAAAAGAATTGTAAGAATGATCTCATGGTAGATACAGACTCAATTGATAGCTAAGCGGTTCCAAGAAGACACCGACCTTAATTATGTTTATCATTTGCCACTATATGAAAGACAACACGGATAACAAGTATGTCAGATATTGACACAGAAATAGATACATCAGGCTTGAATTGCCCACTTCCTGTTTTAAAAGCACGTAAGGCCCTAGTCAGTATGGAAGCGAATCAACGCTTAAGACTTATTGCCACCGATAAAGGCGCGAACAAAGATATACCCGCCTTTTGTAAAATGTCAGGTAACGAGCTGGTTGAGGCATTTGAAAAGGACGGAAAATTTTATTTCACTATCATCAAAGGCTAAAAAAACTAAGATGAGAATTGTGGAGAGGTAAGAAGTATTCGGCTTCTGAACTCCATCGAAATCTAGCTATGATAAAAGCTCAGACTCCCCCTCATGAACACCACTCTCAAAGTATTCTAAAAATCTGACCACGAACAAAAATATAGCATTCCTTGATACGCATGCCCTGAAAAGTGGCATAAACAGTCGGATGCCAACACAATTAAAAAAGCATAAAGCAATTAACTTTCAATAAGTTACACCTATCACTGTCATATATATTGCTATGGCGTTAATTATGCATCTCGTTAAGTTTCAGTTTTTACAAATTTATCACTTAACAGAGGCTCCATCAGCAATGATTAATATTAGTAACTACATCACTCCAAGGCAAACCATCGCCAGTAGCCTTTTAATAGGCTTAATCAGCACACAAGCCATCGCGGCTGTTGATTGTCAGCCTTCAACTAGTGAGCCAATACATCACTATATTCCGGCGAATAATAAAACCATCCACTGGGGTTATTTTAGTAAAAATAAAAAACCTCAGGCGATCGTTAACTCAGGCGATTTTGTCACACTAGAAACATTAACTCATCATGCCAATGACGATGCTGACAGGATGGTTAAAGGCGATCCTGGTGCTGAAAGTGTTTTCAAATGGGAAAAGAATGACAAAGGTGTTGATCGTCGTGGAGCCGGTCCGATGGATGCCTCTGTTTATGGTCGCGGCGCTGGTGAAGGCTTTGGTGTCCATGTACTCACCGGTCCCGTTTACGTTTGTGGTGCAGAACCAGGTGACGTTTTAGAAGTTCGTATCGTTGATATGTACCCACGCCCATCCGCGAATCCAAAGTATGAAGGAAAAACCTTCGGAGTGAATGCCGCCGCTTGGTGGGGATATCATTACAACGACATGATTGAAGAACCAAAACCTCGCGAAGTCATTACTATCTTCGAAATTGATGCCACTGGTGAAAAGGATTGGGCAAAAGCGGTATACAACTTTAGATGGGTTCCGCAAACGGATCCTAATGGTGTTGTGCATGAAAAAATTGATTACCCTGGCGTCCCTGTTGACCACAGCCTTGTTACTGAAAACCCGAATGTATTAGAAAATGTTCGCGTGCCTGTTCGATTACATTTTGGCACCATGGGGGTAGCTCCAGTAGAAACAGATTATGTGGACTCTATTCCACCCGGTTACTTTGGTGGCAATATTGACGACTGGCGTATTGGCAAAGGCGGCACCATGTATTACCCCATTGCCGTAAAAGGTGCTTTGCTTAGTGCAGGCGATCCACATGCGGCCCAAGGTGATTCAGAACTGGCAGGGACAGCGATAGAAACATCAATGACGGGGGTTGTTCAAGTCATCTTGCACAAGAAAAAAGATCTGCCTAATACCGTTCTTGAAGATCTGCACTACCCATTATTAGAGACTGATAAAGAGTGGGTCGTTCACGGATTTAGCTACCCTAATTATTTAGAAGCGCTTGGTGAAAATGCACAGAGCGATATCTACTCAAAATCATCTATCGACAATGCGATGCGTGATGCTTTTCGTAAAATGCGTCACTTTCTTATGACCACACAGGGCCTGAGCGAAGACGAGGCTATATCACTCATGTCTGTCGCCTCTGATTTTGGTGTGACTCAAGTAGTGGATGGTAACTGGGGAGTTCACGGCGTGATTGAAAAACGTGTGTTCGCTGGTGATATTGAATAATAAAATTATTTTTTCTTACAAAAAAGGCTGCCTAATTGCAGCCTTTTTTGTGATCAGTAATTACCTTTATCACTCATCACTTTTATTCATGGTGTCCCCGACAGGAGTCGAACCTGTGGCCTTCCCCTTAGGAGGGGGACGCTCTATCCATCTGAGCTACGGGGACAACGCAGCGCATTATAACAGGCAG
>DRHY01000175.1 GCA_011052985.1 Methylophaga thalassica | reverse complement strand
TCTATGGCTTCACTCACTTTACACCTTCAGAGTTCAATGTCATTCACGAAAGAAGACCGCTTTATGTGCAGATGAGTAATGGCGATATTCAAAATAAATACACCTTGAAGCTGCTAAATAAAACGAATGCACCTATTACTGTTCAGTTCTCCTTGGCTGGTCTACCCGGCGCTAGTGTAGATGGCTTAGAGCAAAGCTATGACATCGCACCAGGGAAAATTGTGCCTGTGACGGCACTAGTGAGAATGCCTGTTACAGCAAGTCAGTCAAAATTAAACAGCTTTACCTTTACAGCTGAGGCCATCGATAACAGCGCTATTTATGAACAGTATGAAGCGGTTTTCATTACACCTTAAGAAAGTGTTTAAGTCACACTGCGATCATTTAACGCATGAAGATAGGTAATTTCTGGCCCCTCAATTTGAGGGGCTTTTTCCATTGAAGTGTTGTTTGGCTTTGATAACGGCTTCTGTACGATTCGTTACACCGAGAGAGTTTAGTATCGCGCGAACATGAATCTTGACCGTGCTTTCACTCAATCCTAGATCAAGTGCAATACGTTTATTTGAAGAACCGTTACTCATCATAACTAACACCTCTTGTTGCCGTGGTGTCAGGTTAAACTCAGAATTAGGTGCTGATACTGTTGGCATCGCAGGATGAATAGAAATGCCGTGATTAAGGATTAACTCTAGTGCTTGAACAATCTCATTATTTTTCATTGACTTAAGAATATATCCTAACGCACCAACAGCTAGTGCTCGCTGGGTATCATCCGGATTATCAGAAGAGGTAATGACAATTAACGGCACATCAGGATAACGCTGTTTAATGTGTTTGATCCCTTGCTCAAAATCAAGCCCCGGCATATGTAAATCAACCAGAAATGCTGACCAATCAGATTCTGATTCGACTAGTTGAATCAACGCATCATAGCTAGACACTTGTCGGCAGGAGTAGTCAGTAAAATGCTGCTTTATGAGCATGACTAATGCGTCACGATAAAGCTCGTGGTCATCGGCAATTAACAGTTTCATCGTGTTATGTTTATCATTCCTTTGCATTCTATGGCAAAGTATCGCATGACCTTAATTCGATTGCCTAAGACTCAATGAGAATGTATGGATCTACAACGACGCTGGTTCTTACCAAAACGCGCTAAAGCCATCGCTTTGTGGGCGCTACTGGTTATGTTATGTGGTCTGTCATTTTCAATATTAGGTTTTATTGAGCTGCAGAAAATTTCACAGCAACGCCTGTTTTTGGAAACAGAAAAAAATGTGCGTGCTCGTATTGAACAAATTCAAACCAATATCGATATATCTTTAGATTCACTGACGAATGTAGCCAATTTGTATCAGGCAAGAGGCGATATCAGTACTGAGCAACTTGAACGCATCTTTGATACAGAAACCCACTATCACGCTGGCACACGAGGTCTTGCTTGGGTGCCTAAAATTAGGGCACGAGAGTTAGTTGCGTTTGAACAACGGGTTCGTTCTGAAGGCATGAGTGATTTCCATGTCTATGAAGTTACCGGTCATGGAATGCCCCGAGCGGTTAATGACAACACTGTCTATTTTCCTGTTCGTGCTGTCTATCCTCCTTTAGGTACAGATCTCAAATATGGTCTTAATCTGGCGGCGGTGGCTACCCGCCAACACGTAATGAGGAAAGCCTTTAATAAAAGAGCGACAGCCATCACCGATCGGGTATCTATTTTTTATCAACAACAACATTTATACGGCTTTCAGGCCTTTCATCCTTTATTTGATAAACAGCAAAACTTACTCGGCTATGTCGTTGGTTTATACGATTTTAAAGGTCTATTTGGTGATGTCTTCACTAAGGATGGCGTCGAGTTGGCCTTATATGACAGCAGCACAAGCAGCCAACAATTTCTTTTCACTAAAAACACCTCACTTGTCAGTGTCGATCAACTGCGAAAAAGTAAAACATTACACTGGACCTTTCCATTACAAGTTGCTGATAAGCAATGGCTTATTAGCGTATTTCCAAGCACTAATACCAAGAGTTCCTTTGGTTCTTTTATGCCTTATGTTGGTCTGGTATTAGGAACATTAATCACAAGCTTACTCTCTGTTTATCTATTTTTATCGTTTTTAAGAGCACAACAATTAAGTGAAATGAGTACCAATTTAGCCGGTACTCATCAGCAATTAGATATACAAAAACATCTCAAGCAAGTAGCTGATGAAGCAAATGAAGCAAAATCAACATTATTACGAGCTGCGAGTCATGATCTTCGTCAGCCACTTCACACGATAGGACTCTTGACGGGACTGCTTAAACAAAGCCAACACGCCAATCAACAGCAACTTTTAGCAAATAAAATTAACGTCGCTGTTGAAAATATGAATGGCATGTTTGGCGCGTTGTTGGATCTGAGTCAGCTGGATGCGGGTAAACTCAGTACCAATATCACGGCATTTCCAGTTGAGAAGGTGTTAGATAAACTCGTCATCGAGTTTGAAATGATCGCGGACGATAAGTCATTAGATTTTCACTATATCTATAGCTCAGCTGCTATAAAAACAGATAAACATCTGCTCGAACGCATGCTTCGTAATATATTGACGAATGCGATTCGTTACACGCGGAGAGGACGAATAATACTCGGTTGCCGACGGCATTCTGACTTCTTGCGGATCTGTGTTTTTGATACTGGGATAGGTATTAATGAAGATGCACGAGATCATATTTCTCAAGCCTTTTATCGCGATGATGAAGCAAGGAAAATGGCTGATAATGGTTTGGGATTAGGGTTGTCGATTGTCAGTAAAACGGCTCAAACATTGACGCTGAACTTTGATTTTTCATCACAAGAAGGTAAAGGCAGCCTGTTTTATATCGATGTGCCTTATGCGAATGAGGCAATATCAACCAATGCTCGCCCCGTTAACTCAACAGCGAATGACTCACTACATCTCGATGTATGGTTGATTGAAGATGATGCCGATACGCGCTATGGCATGCAGCAATTGCTCACTAGTTGGCAATGCCATAGTCAGATTTTTGCAGATAAGCAATCCGTGAAGAACTATCTGGATACAGGCCCTACAAAACCTAATGTGATACTGGCCGATTATCATTTGATCGAAGAGAATGGTGTTGAACTTAGTCAGCTGATCTCGGCTTATTTTAATCAAGCTATACCCATATTGATTATTACCGCTTCCGTTGAGCTGGAAGAAGAACTTCAGCAAGCCAAAATGAATGTATTAATCAAACCGGTTAAACCTGAACATTTGCATCAGTGGTTACAGGATGTTGTTGTCTAGTCCTATTGGACTAGTCCATCAGGAGAATGGTTTTACTCTCTTTTGCCTGAAATAATCAAGCTTCCTCAAAACAATAAAAAGGAAGAGAGAATGACAACTCGCACACTACTTAAAACAACACTCGCCACAGCTCTGATGCTGACCAGCTTATCTAGCTTTGCAGAAGGTGCTTTGTCTGTTGATAAACATATTACCGTCAATGCTAATGCCACGACAGTCTGGAAAATGGTTGGTAACTTTAATGGCTTGGATGTATGGCATCCTCTAGTGGTTAATAGTGAATTAAAAACAGGTAGCAATAATCAGCCTGGTGCAGAACGCCTACTGACATTGGGTAATGGCGCGACCATCACAGAAAAACTGACAGCCTATTCTGATACGGAAACACGTTATTCGTATGCCATTTTGCAGTCACCTTTACCGGTTAAAAATTATCAATCGACAATTACGGTATCAAGTGCAGGCGAGGGCAAAACAGACGTCCGTTGGAGCTCATCATTTGATGCAAACGGTGCTGATGATCAAGCCGCCATTGATGCTATAACCGGTGTGTATGAAGCAGGTTTAAACCAAGTACAAAAAGATTTTGCACAATAAGCTGTAATTTATACCCTGCCACGCTGGGAAATCAACGATTTCCCAGCGTATTTATTTCTATTTCCGAGTCAGTATGTAAGCTATCAAGTGCTAAAATGCATGCTTTGTTACCTTGTCGGTTTCTTATAAATGACTCAGCCTCACACAGCCACTCAACTTCAGCGAATACAGGTGATCACGGCCGGTATTTGTGCGGTGATTCTTACTGTAGGTATTGCTCGGTTTTCCTATACCCCATTTTTGCCTCTCATGCTGAGCCAAACAGACTTGTCCATTGTTAATGGCGGCTGGCTGGCAACGTTTAATTATCTTGGCTATTTGGCGGGTGTTTTATTGGTCTCATTTACCAATAATTTGGCCTTCAAGTTTCGTTTCTACCAATCTTGTTTGGTAATTGCTGTTTTATCAACCATCGCTATGGGACTGACAACGCACTTGGGGTTGTGGGTCGTCCTTCGACTGATAGCCGGAATTAGTGGCACGGCTGGTGTCATCTTGTCATCAGGCTTTGTATTAAGTTGGCTCAAACACAATCAGTTCAAACCTGAATTAGGTCTTCATTTCATGGGACTAGGACTAGGTATCGCCATTCCTGGTGCGTTAGTGGTGTTAATGAATCACCATTTTTCATGGGATCATCAATGGCTACTAATGGGGTTATTCGGAATCCTATTTTTTATTCCAGCCTGGTTATGGATGCCGGCGCCACATACAACTCATCATGGCGCATCTCAACCATTGATAGAGCCGCCACGAAGTTGGATGATTAAAATCATTCTAGCTTATGCCTGTGCAGGGGTTGGTTATGTCGTCAGTGCTACCTTTATCGTGGCTATTTTGGAAAGCATGCCATTACTGGTGGGCAAGGGCGATTGGATATGGGTGATATTAGGACTAGCCGCTGCGCCAGCCTGTTTTTTATGGGATAAAGTCTCAAACCGAATAGGGGAGTTAAATACCTTATTGCTTACCTATCTACTACAATTCGTGGCTATCCTTATCCCCGTTTATTCTGAATCACTAACCGCTAATATTATTGCTGCCATCATTTTCGGTTGTACATTTACAGGTATTGTCAGTCTGATGCTCAGCTTTATCGGGCATAAGTTTCCCAAGAACCCTGCGAAAGCGATGGCAAGGCTAACGATTTGTTATGGCATTGCACAGCTTATTGCACCTGTTGCTGCCGGTTATTTAGCGAGTTTCAGTGGTAATTATCAAGCCGCATTATGGCTAGCGGCAAGTATTATGATTCTGGGGATGGTTTTTCTTATTGCGGTTAAACGCGAACATTTTGATCCGAAAAAAACACTGTAAGTACTAAAGTTGTCATTCCTTTATTGGGAAGTGACAAATCTACTACTTTCACTCAAACTCAAACTCAAAAGTATCATCAGAAAAAAATGACTAGATTACAGACAATCTTGGTCAGCAGCAGTATGACTATGTTTATGTAATGCAGACATGTGCATTTCCCCTAAGATAATTTTTCCTAGAAACAGGTTTTCTAGTCCAGCGTAGTTGCCTGAAACGCCTCTGCAATAACTGACAGCATATGCGCTTGGGCGGGAATTTAGGATGGGGCATCTGTCGGCTCAATACCTTCAGGTGGTATGACTTCATTTAATGTAAACACACCTGGCTCATCTTTCTTACGACTGTCTGGCCAGACTTAGAATTCGTTTCTTCCGCAGAAATAGTAGCTGAAAGGTTAGCTGTGAGTATCGCTAAGAGCAGGCTGTTAGTCGTAATTTTTTGCTGATAATCATGAGGAATCCTTTATCTAAAAACAATAATTAAAACGCTCAACTTAAGCATTGATCATTATGTAATTGACACTAAAACACATCGATTTCACATATGACCTTAAATAGTAGCCGTATAGCTATTTAACCTGAGCTTCGGATAAGAAATTACTAATTTAAAGGAACTAAATGCTCGTTCCATGATCCGATCATTCGACCAAGAGTGATTAGAACAAAAAGGAACGAGCATGAACAAGTTAGTTGAAACGTACTGTGATGTCGATGATTTT
>DRHY01000174.1 GCA_011052985.1 Methylophaga thalassica | reverse complement strand
AGTTGACCTTTTAACTGACCATCTAAAATACGTGCAGCGGTAATGGTTGATATGCCCATTCCATCACCCACAAATAAAATGACATTTTTAGCCGTCTTTTTAGTCGCTAATATTGGTTTATGTGCCATTTTATCTACTGCATCGATATACCAATGGCTTGATAGCTGGTTATCGGCTATCACATTTTGTTCAGCAGCAACCTTGCTAGCAAACAAGGCACTCATTAGGCTTATAAACACAGATCCTTTAAAAAACATATCCTTCCTCAAAACGTAAGTACATAGAACCAACATAAGCTGAACTGTCATCAGCTAGTACCTTACTGAAGTGACAGTTCTATTTTCTGCAAAAAACTTAAAGACTATTGACGGGGGGTCGATATAGCTATTATGTGATCAGGTTTGCATTGTCGATAGCGAATTCACGTTACAATGCAAACAAACTAAAGGAGGACAATAATGGCAATTTCAGCAACAGGCCAAACGCCAAAACTAAGTGTCGATGAATATCTGTCCGTTAAGTCAGCTCAAATGACAAACAGAAAGGCCAAGCTAGACGGCTACAACGCGCTACAGCTAATCAACTCTGTGCCAGCACCAACGGCGACACAAGGCAACAACATAAACATCAAAGTATAGTTAGTCTCTAAATCTATACTCCAACCATTACGCCGGGATTATAATCTCGGCGTAATGCGTTCCAAACACCACTTCAATTCTAATCTGATCCCCTTTTTCAAAAAACATATAGGGATCGCTCACCTCTTTCATCCACTTATCTGCATTATGTTTATCAAGTAGATTACACACATCACCGATCGGCCAATGGAAGTAGACCTCACGGCTTTTTTTCTCAGCCAAAACGCTTTGGTCACTTGACTCAGGAATGGGCAAAAAAGAACTAAAGATTTCCAACCCGCCTTGCTGCTCTGAATCCTCAGCCATATATTCAATACTGATATCCCAGCCCTGAATTAATCCAGACGTTTCATCTCCTCGTTCGACACTAAAGCCATACATAGCTAGCGTACCGTCGTTTACTTTTGGTAATTTTTTTAAGCAGTTTTGTACAGCGACAATCG
The DNA here is from genome assembly GCA_011052985.1 of Methylophaga thalassica. Lineage (GTDB taxonomy): Bacteria > Pseudomonadota > Gammaproteobacteria > Nitrosococcales > Methylophagaceae > Methylophaga > Methylophaga aminisulfidivorans_A. Next base: position 3,604 of record DRHY01000174.1, on the reverse strand, counting down.
CTTCTCTGTCTGCGTTTGAGAGAGTACTCAGACTGAGAAACCAATCCCCCAAATCAATTGCTGAGGCAATCAGGTTTTTATGAGTTTTATCTAATTTAATATTAGCCATCGGTCGTAAAAATTCTTTTTTTTGTCGTTTCGAATAGATTTATTGATGATGTTAAGTAAACTCAGATTAAGCTTCGTATTGACGAATCCATGCAGTCACCTCATCGGCAGGCATAGGTTTAGCAATTGCATAACCTTGAGCGATAAAACACCCCAATTCAATCAGCTTAGCAAAATGAGCTTCAGTCTCAACCCCTTCAGCCACAGTATCCTGTTTAAACACATCAGCCAATTCAATAATCGCTTTAACGATGGCGAGATCTTCTTGATCAGTTAGCATCGTTTTGACAAAACTTTGATCTATTTTTAGTGTTTTGACAGGTAATTTTTTGAGATAAGACAACGACGAATAACCTGTTCCAAAATCATCCAAGGCAAAACTCACGCCTAATAATCGTTCTGAAGCCTCAACGACTTGTGCTGTTTGTATGGTTTCTAATGCTGAGGTTTCTAAAATCTCTAGTTGTATATTTTCAGGCGAAATACTCGGATAAGCAGCTAATAATTTTTCAAGCTTTCTAATAAAATCAGGATGCTGAATTTGTTTAGCTGAAACATTAATACTGACGTGTAAATCGGGCGTTTCTGTTTGCCACTGCAATAATTGAGCGATGGCTGTTTCCAGCACCCAATCGCCAACTAACACATTAATATCATGCGATTCGATATAAGGGAGAAATGATAGTGCCCCTAATAAGCCTTTTTCTGGATGCTGCCAGCGAATAAGCGCTTCAACGCCAATCACCTTATGATTTTTGAGATCCACTTTGGGTTGATAGAACAAACGAAACTCTTCATTTTCTAATGCTTTTGCAATTAAACCAATTTTTGATTGATTTTCGTACATTTGCTGATCTAACTGCGAATCGAATACATGATAACCATCACGACCCGCTTGTTTTGCCTCATACATGGCCATATCAGCATGACGAATGAGCGTGTCACCATCGACATCGTCATAAGGATAGATCGCCACGCCGATACTAGTTGTAACACGATGTTGTTCACCATTAACGTCAACGAGTTCAGCAACGGTTGAGTTAATTCGTCTCAGTATCGGGTAAAGCTCATTCAACGACGTGATATTGGCGATTAATACAACAAACTCATCTCCACCCAGTCTGGCGGCTGTATCGCCGTTTCTTATGACATCCTTAAGTCTTTTCGAGATTTCCTGCAAAATTTTGTCACCAATATCATGACCAAATTTATCATTAATCGGTTTGAAGCCATCCAAGTCTAAAAAACAAACCGCTAGAAGCTGTCCATTTTGCTCAGCCATTAATAATGACTGTTCTAAACGTTCAGACAGTAGTGTTCTATTTGCAAGCTGGGTTAATGAATCGTAGTGCGCCATATTAACTAACAGGCGCTCCGTTTTTTTGATTTCAGTAATGTCTACAAAAAGACCAAGATGATTAATAATTTCATCCTTATCATTTCTAATCGCACTGACTGTTAATATTTCCGCGAATAAGTCACCATTTTTCTTACGATTCCACACCTCGCCACGCCAGCGACCTTTATTCTGAATCGTACTCCACATTTCCTCATAAAACGCACTAGTTTGCTTACCTGCACCTAAGAAACTTGGGTTTCTACCAATAACCTCAGTCGAGGTGTAGCCAGTGATTTCAGTAAACGCTCTGTTGACACTAACAATATTATTTTCTTTGTCTGTGATTAAAATGCCTTCCCAGGCATTCTCAAAGACACTGGCATGTAGCTTTAAGGCCTCATCCGCTTTAATCCGCTCAGTAACGTCAAAAAACCAAGCGATGTTACAGTTTTCTCCTGCATAGTGGAGCGGTGAATACGAACATAAAGCCCAATGTTTATCACCACTTTTAGTGTTAAATTCGAGTAATTGATTGGAAATAGTTTCGCCGTTATCGACCCTATTGAGGATATCAATATAAGCCTCTTTATCCGCATAAAACTGAATTGGATTAATTTCAAAAGGGGCATGCCCTTGACGATTAGTCAGTTTTAAAAACTGTTTATTTGCAAATAAAATACGACGCCCTCTATCTGTTGCTATGCGTACAGCTATTGGGGATATTTCTAACAATTCACGTAAGTTTTCACTATAACTTTTAAGTTCTTGTTGAATATTTTTAAAGTCAGTTATATCGGTATTGGTACCCACCATTCGTAATGGGTTGTCATCTTCATCTCGCTCGATGACCATGCCTCGGCCCAAAATCCATGCCCAACTTCCATCTGCTCGACGTATTCTAAATTCGTTAAAATACTGCTGATGAGACTCCAAGCTTAGATTGATTTTCATCCGGGTCGTTTCAATATCATCAGGATGCAGCAATTCCAAAGTATCGTGGAATGATCTGGGAAAATGACTATTCTCATAGCCAAGAGACTCTGGCCAGTTCTCAGAATAAATAACTTCTCCGCTAAATACATTCAACTCCCAGACACCATCACCAGCTGCTTTCAGAGCAATACGCCAGCGGTTTTCACTTTCAATTAACGCTTGTTGGCTTTCAGCTAGTTGATCAATATATTTATCGATTCGTTCAGCCATGGCTGAAAAAGCACTGACTGTCTGAGAAATTTCATCCTTGCCAGTATCTTTATAATCTGTGTCGTAAGTTTTTCCTGACTCATACAGACTCATTGCAGTGGTCAGTTTGCTAATTCTTGAAATAAGAATCCTATTGACTGCTATCCTGATAACCCAACCTGATAAAAGCGTGACCGCTAAAATAGCGATAAATAGAATAACCAGTTGTTGTTGAATTGGCTTTAAGATGGCATCAATCGAAATCAATTTGATGTAATGCCAGCCCATTGGCGCTATTGAAGTACCGATAGCTATGTAGCTTTTACCATCTACCGTCACTTGACGTGAGAGAAGCGAAAACTCCCCCACTCGGGTCGGTTTTTGCATAATATCCTGTAACCCTGACTCATTTTCTATTAGTGTTTTATTTGCCGTTTTGGATGACTCTAGCTTATCTTGCCACTGCCCGGCCAAGATAAAATTTCCCTGATTATCCGTTAAAAAATGTTGTGTCTGGTCATAAACAGACTGCTGATTAAACATGAAAGCTAACACTTTTGTTAGCTGCATATCTTCACCAAGACTTCCCACCCATTTATCGTCGACGTACAACGGTAAAATGGCGCTTACCATCCAGACACCCGTAACAGGATCAAATAGAGGGGGTGTAAACCTCATCGATTTATCAGGATTTTCTGCTGGTGACGTCAGCGTTACCCAAGGGGTCTGGGTATAGTCGTTTGATGCTAATTGCTCAAACACAAAATTAGGAAAGGTGGTATCAAAGATAAGTTCACTGCGTAAATTCGGTGAAAGATACCAAATATTCTCGTGTATTCGGGTAGCTGCCGTACCAAAAATATCAAAAACACGCTTAATACGAATGTGGAAAACTTTATCAGTATCGCTCAGCTCGGGCGAATTAGGCAGGAAAATGCCTGACTCAGTAAGTCCATCATAGTCATGTTTTTTATT
>DRHY01000173.1 GCA_011052985.1 Methylophaga thalassica | reverse complement strand
TTCAGGGACGCTTTGATGGTCAGGCCGTGGTTAGTGGCCAATGGCAATTGCTTACTAGTCAGGGTGAACTGGTGAAGATGGAGCGCTTCACGCTGACAGAAGCTCTACCCGCAGAAGGTTACCCGGCTTTAGTGAGAACATTAGCGTCAACCATTGAGACGCTATCAAGTAGCATTGCGAAACAATTACCGTAAACGAGCTGTCATGTTTGGGGCGCACGACCCTTAAAGAAGATGATGCATAGCTCGTTTTCAGTCCCTACGGCGGTGATATGTATAAAAAGAAAATAATTATATTTGCAGCCTTTGCTTTTTTTATCGTCCTATTGGCCTTATCGCTCACGGTTTGGTCGACGAAATTTACAGCGTCGAATATTACCCAAGTCAATATGGCTAATAGTTTGCTGACCGAGCATCTGAAGTTATCGGATCACAGTTATCGCTTGTTTAAACAAATCACTGATGAAATTCTGCTAGGCAAAAGTGCCAATCAATCCATTGTTAGAAATAAACGAGCCAAGATTGCCGAAACTCTCTCACGTATCAGAGAGTTAGAGGTAGCACAGCGTTTGGCTTTGGGGCCAGAGAGGACCAAAGGCTCAGTAGAAGACACGGATAATCTTGAGTCAGCGATTGATGAAATTTTATTGTCATTTGCAGAAGTGCTCGACATGCAAGACAAACAAGCTCGTACACAGAAAATCCAATTTCTGCTGGAGGAACAGATAGATAACAAGTTCCGTGAAGCGATTAATCTTGCCTTGCAACGCCAATCGCAGTTGGTGGAAATTTTAAATGCCAATATCGAAAATCGTCATACCTTTATTTACTGGTCGGCGCTTGCCCTCGCTATTTTGACAGCGTTTCTAGCCATTCTGGGTAGCTTGGCGTTAATCAGAAATATTACTGAGCCTGTCAACCAGCTTAAAAAAGGCGCTGAATCACTCGCTCGTGGCGATTTACAGTACCGTGTTCCACTGGGATTTGATGCCGAGTTTGATGCGATTACAGAATCCTTTAATAGCATGGCGCAGAACCTAGCGGAGCAAAAACAGTTACGTGACACCCTGAATCATAATCTTGAATATGAAGTCGCTAAGCGCACAGATGAGTTAACGCAGTTAAACCAGACATTGCAAGATAATGATGTCTCTAGACGCCATTTTTTGGCCGATATTAGCCATGAATTGAGAACGCCGCTGACGATTATTCGTGGTGAAGCGCAGGTCGCATTAAGAAAAAAATCAGCCGCTGAGACTGACCCGGTACTGCATGATGCCTTGGGTAATGTGCTCGAACAGTCTTTATTACTCAGCCGGTTAGTAGACGATTTATTATTCATTGCCAGAACTGACTCCAATAATCTTCGCTTGGAATTCTCAAAGACCGCTATCAACGAATTGATTGCCGATTGCTGTTCGGATATGCGATATCAAGCAGCAGATAAACAGATTGAGCTCCATTTTTCTCAAGCGGAACTGCCACTGCAAGCAAGTGTTGATGCTGAGAGAATTCGGCAATTATTGATTATTGTGTTGGACAATGCGATTAAATATAGCCCAGAAGATACCCGCGTTAGCTTACATTCAGAAATTAACAACAACATGCTTGTTATCGTTATTCAGGATCAAGGGCACGGGATTGAACAGTCTGAACTACCCTTTATATTTGATCGGTTCTATCGTGGACAAAAAGTAAGAAGAGAATCCCAATACGGAACTGGATTGGGTCTGGCTGTGGCCAAAGCTATTACGGATGCTCATCAAGGGCGAATTAAAGCCAGCTCAGATAGTTCAGGTTTTTGTATCACCATAGCGTTGCCGCTGGAGTCGTAATGCAAATCTTACTTATTGAAGATGAAAAAAGAGTCGCAGATTTTATTTGTCGTGGCTTAAAGTCAGAAGGTTTTTTTTGTGAGCAAGCTAATAATGGCGTAAGCGGATTAGCGATGATTAAACACAGTCGCTACGATCTGTTGATCATCGATCGCATGCTGCCAGATATTGATGGCCTGACAGTGTGTAACCTTGTTAGAAAAGATGATGCAGACATCCCTATTTTATTTTTGACTGCTGTTGATGATACGCAGGAAAAGGTAAATGGCCTTAGGGCTGGAGCTGATGATTACCTAACCAAACCATTTGATTTTGAAGAGCTTATTGCCAGAATTGAGGCCTTGGGCAGGCGTCGACAACAAAACAAACCTAGTAACAACACCCTACAAGTAGGTCCATTAGAGATTAAAGTGGATGAACGCAGTGTATCAATAGCAGACCAGGCGATTGAGCTGACCTCACTCGAATTTGACTTACTGTTATACCTGATTCAAACCGATGGCAAAGTCGTTAGTCGTGAGCGAATAATCAATGCTGTTTGGGGCGTCAATTCTGACCCACTCACCAATATCGTTGATGTGTATATTCGTCGGTTACGGAAGAAAATAGATACCGATGCTGACGCTTCTTTGATCGAAACAAAGCGAGGTGTTGGTTACCGCTTTTCAGGCAAATAGCATTCATTTTCTGTTCATCTAAGAATCAGATGAAATTCAGCCTTTGCTCTATAGAATTGCCTCACTATTAAACGTGAGGTGAAAAGCAGTGAAGAAAACAACACATACTTTAGGAATTCTGTCGGTATTAGGATTGGCCACTATAGTCATGCCTCTTTATGCCTATGAAGCAGGCGATTGGTTAGTGCGTGGACGTATTATTAACATTAATCCAAATGATGCCAGTGGCCAGCTTTATACAGATGGTGTGGCCTCAGGCCAAGGTGTCAGTGTCAATGATGATACGGTTCCTGAGCTAGATATTACCTATATGTTGAGTAAACATTGGGGGATGGAGTTAATCCTCGGCTATTCAGAGCATACGGTAAAAGGGGTGAAAAATTGGAAAAGCCTAGGGGATGTAGCAGATACAAAAGTATTACCGCCTACATTGCTGCTCCAATATCACTTTCTACCCGATGCCACGATTCGACCTTATATCGGTGCCGGTATTAACTATACCTATTTCTTTGATGAGGATGTGCCAGGCATCTTGGGTACACCGGGGGCTAAAGTAAAGTTAGATAGTTCGTGGGGGCTGGCTGCCCAAGCAGGCGTTGATATTGCTATTAACCAAGATTGGTTTGTGAATATTGATATGAAATACATCGATATAGATACGCAGGCTCACTACACAAATATCTTGGGCGGAACCATTCAAAAAGCGACAATTAATACCGAGATTGATCCCATCGTGTTTGATACCGATATTTCTAGAACTATTCTAAATTGACCCGCTGCATGGCGGGTTTTTTTTATGTCTGTAGGAACAGAATTATCAGCGAGAAAAATTAATTTTCTGTTCATCTAAGAATCAGATGAAATTCAGCCTTTGCTTCGTAAAATAACCTCACACATTTCGTGAAGAGGGTAAAAAAATGAACAAACTAACATTAGTAAGCGCCATCCTAGCAAGTTCCATGATGACACCTGCCATAGCAGATGATCATGGAATGAAATTAGAGGATATCAACAAAGCACAACAAAGCTGGGCGAAAGCCATTGTCGAGATTGGTCAAGCAAAAATAGACGGTAAAGACTATGAATCCGTCGCCAAACAAAAAGTCAGCCAGTTATATGACTTTGATGATGGAACCGTTTTATTCAAGCCTACCAAGGCAGCCGAGGATCAATTTAGAAACAGTTACGATGAGGCTATTTCTTATTTTGTGGGTGGTATGGTGTCAGAGGATACTGGTTTTGCTCTTCAACCATGGACAAACGTACGCTTTGAGAATGAAGATGTGGCGTTAAAAACCGATTATGCCGTAGCGATGGGTAATTACTACTTCACTGACCAGGCCGGAAAAGAGGTGAAAGTCGAATATACCTTTGGTTACACACTAGCAGAAGATGGCAGTATAAAAATCGATCTGCACCATTCCTCTCTGCCGTATCAACCCTAATCATCACAATCAGTATCAATAAAAGACAAAGCCCTAGCAGCAGATGTTGCTAGGGCTTTTTCAACTCTCGCCAAGGCCAAGGTTGGCAGATAGGGCGGACCAAACGCATCAATACTCTTCGGTGAGCGAATTACTCATGCAATAAGGCATTGAGTTGATCAACCACTTCAGCCCAGTCAGAGTCTTCGGCTAAGCATTCTTTTATAAAGGCCGCTTGCGAATCAGACCAGAAATCGGCTTCTTCAATTCGTCTGTCAGCCGGCAGTTGATGTGTTTGCGTAAAAAGCGGAATTGCCTTGTCGTCATTGTCCAATCCAAGCTGTAAAAATAAATTTTCCAAGGTGTGAAAGTTCGCATCCATTGTGTATTCCTTTTTATTCGCTTTGTTTGATTTCCACGCTGACGATGCAGCGGTGTTTAGTCTTTATTCACTTCGCGTTTATCAATGTACATCAAAATAATCTGACGATCGGTATAGATATTATTACTGCCATGCTGGCGAATTCCATCATAGAAGGTTTTAAACTGCGGATCGCGTTTTTTCATGCCTTCAAGATCCTGATTTAATACCTGTGCCTGAAACGCGGTGGGGGCGGTATCAAAGTGCCTTGATGCACAATATACTACAACTGATTGGCCTATCTCATTAGCAGCGGCTTCATTCTGCGGCTCAAAAAGGCAGGTTTGATAATTTTGTTCTTCAGCAATCGCTACCTGACTAAGACTTAGCAGTAAAAAATAAAGACGGTGAATTTTCATCGACATAAGTGACTTCCCAAATAGTGGATGTCGTTATGACTGATG
>DRHY01000172.1 GCA_011052985.1 Methylophaga thalassica | reverse complement strand
CTCGCCATCGGCGTAATAGAATGACACAGCAATTGAAGGCAAAAAGTTAAGGCTATAAAACAGCAGTAAAATACCAAACAATCGAAGAATGGCTCGCCAATGCATAATGAAATTACCTTCCTGCTGTGAACATTAAATATTGTTATTAATTCGTTATTGTTAACGAATACCATCAGTTGATGAAACAGTTGTCACTGTTTCTATATCGTCTATTTTTAATACTCAGCTATTTTCTGTCCTGTATAAAGAGGATCATAGAGATAATAGTTGAGTATTAAGTTTCCAAGTCAAACCAGCAATCGCTTGTTCGATGTATATTGTGGAAAATTTAATGGGCGATAATAGTCTTTATTATCTTCATAATTACAGCGTAACTCGCCTCGTCTTGATTCAGGTGAATATGCTAAATTCTAATTTACCACCGTTTACAAATACGCATTCTTTACACTTCTGACCCTGCTCATCTCGTCTAGAAAAGACGTGCATGCTCGATTACAACTATGCTTTATCATTACGTTTCAATACCTTGGCTATCGTTATAAAGAACAGCTGTTATATCAATTAAACAAGTCTTGAATCTCTCAATCTCGCCCTCCACAATGGCAACTTTATGATGGTGGAAATACACAAAATGTTTCAACAAATAACAAAACTAGCTGCGCTATCACTCTTTGCCGTTAGCTTCACCCTAACCGCTTCTCCATTGTCTACACAGTCATTATCTAAAAATGCTGCGCCAACTGCGACAGATGTTGCCTTTCAGCTCGTTGATTTAAATACCGGGAAAACACTGCTCGCTGAACGGTCCAATCAATTACAAGAACCAGCTAGTTTACAAAAACTCGTCACAGCATTGGCAGCAAAACTCTACCTAAATAAACGCTTTCATTTTGTTACGCAATTACAACGACATCAGGATGATGTGATTATCAGATTTGGTGGTGATCCAACGCTCACGTCTAAGGATTTAGATAAACTGTTCAGAGACCTACGTGCTTCGCAATCTGTTATCAAGGGTAACCTATATATTAATGGTGGTATTTTTGATGAATACGAGCGTGCCATAGGCCTGCCATGGGATAATTTGGGTGTTTGCTACAGTGCGCCATCAAGTAGTATTTCACTTGATCGTAATTGTGTTGTGGGTAATTTACATCAACGCCCAGATACAAATACAGTGCGTCTTTTGCTATCCGAAAAAAAACCGATAACAATTAATACACAATCATTAAACATCGTTAAATCAACGGATATAAAAGACAATTTATGCGCAATGAAATTGAATGCGAATAACGATAATCACTATCAGATCGGTGGCTGTATCAAACAATCAGCCCTGCCGATTAAATTAAAGTTTGCCATTCAAAATACAACATCCTATGCCATATTTGCCATTAGAGAGGCCCTAAAAACGGCAGGCATCGAAGTAAAAGGTAAAATCATAAGAGATGATTATAAAACGGGGGCAGTGATCGCTGAGCATGAATCAGAGCCGGTCGATCAGCTTATTCAAACCATGTTGCAGCGTTCTGACAACCTCATTGCTGATAATCTCTTAAAAACCATTGGACAGCAGTACTATCAGCAAGCGGGAAGTTATGAAAATGGCGCGGCGGCCATAAAACATATTTTGTTAGATAAGGCCAAGATAAATTTAGACAATGCTGTTTTGGCTGATGGGTCCGGACTATCACGTAATAATCGCCTGTCAGCACAACAACTCATTAATGTTATCAGTTATATTTTCAAGTATCCGAAACTGGGGTTGATTGATGATCTTCCTGTGTCTGGCATGAGTGGCACACTCGCCTATCGCTCCAGTGTGAGTCAAGCACCTCTGAAGGGACAAATACAGGCGAAAACAGGATCACTTTATGGCACCTATAATCTCGCTGGTAAAATTCGCACCAAACATAATAAAGATCTTTTATTTGTTCAAATCCTAACTAATTTTCACCCCACGGATAAAGCACAATCTCGCTGGCCAGTAATGCAATTTGAGAAATCCCTGTATGAGAGTATCTATGAGCGCTTTTGAGTCACAGTTGACCTCGCAATTTCATTACTAAGTCGGTAGAATTTTCGGCTTCTGACTACTTCAAACTATTAGGTATAAGTATGGCGCAATATGTATATAGCATGGATCGACTGGGCAAGATTGTCCCGCCGAAACGTGAGATTTTGAAAGATATTTCACTGTCCTTTTTCCCTGGTGCCAAAATTGGCGTATTAGGCCTCAATGGTTCAGGTAAATCAAGTTTACTACGAATCATGGCAGGCATCGATAAAGACTATATTGGCGAAGCGCGGCCGATGCCAGGCATCAATGTGGGTTATCTGCCTCAAGAGCCTGAGCTCGATGACAATAAAACAGTTCGTGAAGTTGTTGAGGAATCAGTGGCTGATGTTAAACAAGCCTTGAATGATTTGGATGCGATTTATGCGGCCTATGCTGAACCTGATGCTGACTTTGATGAGTTAGCTAAACAACAAGCAAAATTAGAAAATCTGATCCAAGCTAAAGATGGTCACAACTTGGATAATGCGCTTGAACGTGCTGCTGATGCGTTACGCCTCCCCCCTTGGGATGCATCAGTATCGGTTTTATCTGGTGGTGAACGTCGTCGTGTAGCACTGTGTCGTTTATTACTTGATCACCCAGATATGTTGTTACTCGATGAGCCAACAAACCACCTTGATGCTGAATCTATCGCATGGATTGAACGCTTCCTACAAGAATATCCGGGCACTGTCGTTGCTATTACCCATGATCGTTACTTCCTTGATAATGCTGCTGGTTGGATTCTGGAATTAGACAGAGGACGCGGTATACCTTATGAAGGCAACTACTCTTCTTGGTTAGAACAAAAAGATCAACGCTTAGCACAAGAAGCGAAAGAAGAAGCCTCACATCAAAAAGCCATTAAAGCCGAACTTGAGTGGGTGCGCCAAGGTGCTAAAGGCCGTCAAACTAAATCAAAAGCACGGATGAAATCATTTGAGGAAATGAACTCAAAAGAATTTCAAAAGCGTAACGAGACCCAAGAAATCTATATTCCACCTGGTCCACGTCTCGGCGACAAAGTGATTGAACTGAATAATGTCACTAAATCCTATGGCGAAAAACTATTATTCGAAGACCTCAGCTTATCGATTCCAGCGGGTGCCATTGTTGGTATTGTTGGACCTAATGGCGCCGGTAAATCGACTCTTTTTAGGATGATTGCTGGTGAGGAACAACCCGATAGCGGCTCAATCGATATTGGTAGCACGGTTGAATTAGCGTATGTGAATCAGGCTCGTGAGCTTGAAGGAAATCGTACCGTATTTGAAGAAATCTCCGATGGCGCTGACATGATAACGGTGGGTAATTACCAAACGCCTTCTCGTGCTTATTGTGGCCGTTTTAACTTCAAAGGCTCAGATCAACAGAAGTATGTTAAAGATTTGTCCGGTGGTGAGCGTAATCGCCTGCATATGGCTAAATTGCTCAAAGCAGGTGGTAATGTGTTGCTACTCGATGAGCCGACGAATGATCTTGATGTTGAAACATTGCGAGCCCTTGAAGAAGCGATCTTAGCCTTTCCTGGTTCTGCTGTGGTGATATCGCATGATCGCTGGTTCTTAGATCGTATTTGCACCCATATTATTGCTTACGAAGGTGATTCTTCAGTGGTATTTTTTGAAGGAAATTATGCCGAATATGCTGAAGATTATGCGAAACGATTTGGTAAAGATCATCAACCTGAGCGAATTAAATATCGTCGTATAAGTTAAATAAAATGGGTGCTGTTCTTGGAGGGATAATGAACAGCACCTATGACGACTCAAGTAGAAAAGATTTAGGCCTAACTGAATCTTTTCCACTTGTTCATCTGTCTTAGTTGTCTATTCCACTTCAGCACATAGGCTATAGAAACTAATGAAAGCTGCCCAGCAGGCAAGGTTAAAACTGCGTTGTCCGATTATCCTCAATCGCCAACCCGACATTTCATTTCCATCTGGCTGGTTTGAGATAGTCTTTGAAATGTG
>DRHY01000171.1 GCA_011052985.1 Methylophaga thalassica | reverse complement strand
TATTGAACATGAAAGCCTAAGTCTTCTAATTCACATCGCATTAAGTTCATACCTAAGCGCTGAGCAATCGGTGCGTATATATCTAAGGTTTCATTGGCAATGCGGCGACGTTTTTCAGGTCGGAGGTGACCCAATGTCCGCATGTTATGGAGTCTGTCTGCTAACTTAACGATGATGACACGAATATCTCGTGACATTGCCAGCAGCATTTTTCGTAAATTTTCAGCTTGGGCATGCTTTTGTGTTTCAAAAGCCGCTTTTGCTAATTTAGTAACACCTTCGACTAATTCAGCTACTTCCTCGCCAAATTCAGTAGCAAGATCTGCTTTAGTAAAGGCGGTATCTTCTATTACATCGTGTAATAAACCCGCCATGATGCATTCGTAATCCATATGCATCATGGCAAGAACATGCGCCACCGCTAAGGGGTGAGTAATGTATCGCTCACCACTTCGGCGTGTTTGACCATCATGGGCATTATCAGCAAAGTGATAGGCACGTCGAATGGAATCGACTTGGTGTGTTTCTAAATAATTTGAGGTGGCAAAGCACAAGTCATCTATGGTGAGTTTGGGTTCTGATTCCTGAATAAAATCCAGTTCAGAGGCAACAGATGACTTGGCATTCACTCAGTTTAGACTTCCGATTGCAGCTCTTCGTCACTGACTAGTGTTTCAGCAGCGTGTTCACGAGCATTTGTTTTATCAAGGATCTCACGACCGATTAAACCTGCAGCGATTTCGCGAAGTGCCAATACCGTCGGTTTATCATTATCTAAACTAACCATAGGATCTGCACCCATCGCTATTTCACGCGCACGCTTAGCTGCAACCAATACCAACTGGAAACGGTTATCAACATTTTCTAAACAATCTTCAACAGTAGTACGAGCCATGGTTTTCCCCAGGTAATGTGTAAAAGGACAATTCTACGAAATATCGGCGCTTTGGGCCAATAATTCGCTTATCAATCCTGCTTGTTTGTTTCGTTGCAAACTAAGTAAGTGACGCTGTGCATGGATAATTGAGCTTAAAGTGGCGAGCGCTTCTGAAAAATCATCATTCACTATTACATAGTCAAACTCGACATAATGCGATATTTCGTTCTCTGCATCGCGCATTCGTCTAGCAATAATGGCTTCATCATCTTGACCACGGTTTCGTAGGCGTTGTTCCAAAACCTGTTTTGATGGTGGCAAAATGAAAATCCCTATTGAGTCAGGAAAGTTAGCTCTGACTTGTTGAGCCCCCTGCCAATCGATTTCTAAAATGACATCAAAACCTTCTGCCAACTGAGTTTCCACGTTTTTTGCGGAAGTACCGTAACTATTATCAAATACCGTAGCAGACTCAAGAAACTCACCTGCATCACGCATATCTGCAAAGGTTTGTTGATCCACAAAATGGTAATCACGTCCATCCTGCTCACCATCACGTGCTGGGCGAGTAGTGTGTGATACAGATAGTTTAATTTCATCATGCTGGGCTATCAGCGCATTCACTAAACTGGTTTTCCCTGCACCAGAAGGCGCAGCAACAATAAATAGATTTCCCATCATAATAAAACTGGCGCTTTTGAAAACAATAATCGGTTAATTATGACAAAAAGACTGAGCTTTAACCATGAGCATTAGTGACATAATTTTAAACATTCATGTGTACTTCAATTCTTATTGGATTCATTTTATTAAATCAGGACACACAAACTTGTATTCCACCTAACAAATATTGCGCACAACACTATTGCGAAAGCAAATACTCATATATAATTCGATTAGAAATTAAATCTTTACAGAGTCTGTATAGCCTTCATTAAAAGATGGCTGAGGAAATACTGCTCGTAATTTTATGAATAAATGATTTTAGTTTGCTAAAACCATATACAAACATTCTCTATCTTTGGGGAAATGAATGAAAACAGTTAAATTCCTAATCGGTCTTACTTTATCTTTGCTAATTGCGAATAACGCCTCAGCGGCCTCTCTCAGCGACAAACTGATCTATGCCAGCAAAAATAAAAAAGAAAGTACTATCCAACATTTTTCTGGCGCGTATGAATATGTCAGCAAAGATGGCAGTTTCAACACGGGCACAGGACCTGATTTTGCTTATCAACTAAATCCCGATGCAACCACCAATTCAGTTAAGGCCGATCAGTTAAATGTTGCCTTTGATGCTGCCGCCGCCTCTGGTAATTATTCAGAACTAGTGGGTTACGATGTAATCGATTTTTACAGCACTGGAAGATATCCAAGCGCTAATGAGAACACGAGCTTTTTTACTTCCGATGTGTTCAAAACAGGTTATGTCAACACAACATCACTGGGTTTAAGCTTTGAAGGCATCATGATTAAATCGGGAAACACAACACTCGTTGCTTTGTTTAACGATGCTATTACCGAGCTTTATTTCAAAACGTTTATCAAACAAGGCATTTCACATATCGCTTTGTTCAACACAGCACCAATATCAGCCGTTCCAGTTCCTGCTGCGTTTTGGCTATTTGCTCCAGCTATACTAGGCTTAGTTGGTCTTCGTAGAAAAAAGTCATAATCTAGACTATCTTGACTGCTAAAAACGCGGCCCTTGAGCCGCGTTTTTTTATGTCTAAGCATTCAAATTAAAGAATGACGCTATTCAATATTTTGAATCTGCTCACGCATCTGTTCGATCAAGACTTTTAGATCAACAGAGTATCGTGTTGTATCGGTATCAATTGATTTAGAGCCCAGCGTATTTGCTTCGCGATTGAGTTCTTGCATCAAAAAGTCTAATCGACGACCAATAGGCTCGTCACGCTGCATAGTGTGGCTAACTTCTTTGACGTGACTTTGCAGGCGATCAATTTCTTCGGCCACATCGG
>DRHY01000170.1 GCA_011052985.1 Methylophaga thalassica | reverse complement strand
CATTATGGAATAACGGCAACAGGCAGATGAATACTATGTTAGATACGCGAGATACTGTCGAACAGCATCAAGTTGATGGACTGAAAGAAGCCATTAATGGCCTTATTCCAATGCTGAAAAAAATGCGCCTCTTGGCGTCAAATGCGGTCAGTGCTGCTGCTCGAGCAGGAAGTGAAGGTGATGCCTTTCGCGTACTGACACAAGGTATTCAGGAACTCAGTGTTGAAATTAAACATGAGATTGATGCCAGTCACCAATTCTTAAACGAGTTAGAAACCGCTGCAAGTCCTACTGAGCGTAAACAGATACTTCGAAACATTGATGGGGTATTAGGCCAATTACCTTTATCGGTGAGTAAAGGTGACTATCTCGCTATCTATTGCTCTGTAGAAGCAGCTCACGCGGATAATCATGCTGAACGCTTTAATGCTGTTGCCTTAATGTTAAAAGAATTAATCGCTGATTTACGCCAACAAATCAGTCACCAAAAATCCTTATTATCTGAGATGATGGAAACCTAATTCATTCAGCAACTTTCATGGAGGAAAGTGATGCGAGTGATCGTTTTTTGTTTATATCTGTGTCTGTCTATGTCGGTGTTCGCCACCGATATCTATCGAAGTGAAAGCGCTTCAGGCCTTGTTACCTTTTCCGATAAAGCATCCGCTAATGCGAAACGAATTGAACTTGATAGGCTATCAAAACGGTATAAAGTCTTTGTTAAACGAGTTATCGATGGCGACACAATAGAAATCAGCACGGGTCAGCGACTTCGTTTTATCGGTATCAACACCCCTGAGATCAGTAATCGTTATCATGATGCTGAATCTGGCGGCGAGTCAGCAAAACACTGGCTACAGAAACAGTTAACAAATAAAGCTATTTTTATTGAATACGACCAACAGCAGCAAGACAAATATCAGCGTTTGTTGACCCATGTATTTCTAAATGATGGTACGTATCTGAATGCATTGATTCTTAGAAAAGGCTTGGGAATGTTAACGCTGACACCACCCAATCTTCTTTATGCTGACTTGCTTATCAAAGCCCAGAAAGAAGCGGAGGAAAAGGAAGTAGGCGTTTGGACTCTAAAACCATACCAACAAAAAAAGCTATCACTTCTAGCGTTTAAGAAAAGCTATCGAGGCTGGCAGCGACTCAAGCTAACCATAAAGTCAGTGGTGAAAACTAAAAATAGCACCTTGTTGAAAGCAGATAAACGCTTTGCTATTCGCATCAATAATGAAGACCTCCCCCTTTTTACATCACTGGAACGCTATGAGGGAAAAGTGATTGAGGTCAGAGGCTGGGTACATCGTCGAGTCAAGCAATATTCAATGTTGATCAGGCATCCTTCGGCTATTAAGTTACTTAACTGAGTTAACGTTTAGGCCAATAGCGTTGCATTTCTAAAAAGACGAACGACGCAGACCAAGTGATCATGACCAGCCCGGTTAATGACTCTAAACCCGCCAGAAAACGTAAGTGACCGGTGGGTTCAATATCACCATAGCCCAATGTGGTGTAACTGGTGAATGAAAAATAGGCACAATCGTTAAACGTTAGCGTGGTATTACCCAGCATGGAGCCATAATCATCTAAATGAATTAGCAGGTAGTAACCCAAAGCAAACAGGCAAATCTCAAGAAGATGGGCAACCATGATCACCATGACGGCAAACAGCACCTTATATCGATGCACAATTTTAATCTGTCCTAGCTTTTGAGCTAATTGGAATAAGGTTTCATAGTGAATAAGAATCGTGGTGATCACTAATACAAAGTAAGTGAGTAGGCTGATTAGCATGAGTTAATTAGAACGTTTGATACGATTTCGACCTGACAACTTGGCCGCGTAGACAGCTTGATCCGCTTTAGCAATGAGTGACTTCTCATCATGAATATCTGATTGGTGAGTTAATGTCGCGAGACCAATAGATAAGGTTTGTTGCAACGTTTTTCCATTTGAAATGATGAATTTTGTCTTGGCAATAAGGTGGCGGATTTGTTCGGCGATCACAGAGGCAACTTCTTGATCGGTGTCAGCCAATAAAATAACGAACTCCTCACCACCGTAACGAGCCAGTATATCGTTATGGCGTAAGCGTTCATTGAGTAACTGTGCAACCTGTTTTAAAACAGCATCCCCGACTTGATGGCCATATTGGTCATTCACTCGCTTGAAATGATCCAAGTCGATGAACATACACGATAGCGGACTTTTCAAGCGTTTTGCCCGGCTTACTTCCTCACCTAGACGTTGGTCGAAAAAACGTCGGTTATTGATGGCCGTTAACGGATCACGCAATCCGACTAATTTAATATGTTCCTGCAATCGGACATTTTCCAGACAAGCGGACATCACCGCGGCCAGATGCTGTAGAAATTGGGTGCCAATATCACTCTGAAAGCGAGAGGGATTACGACTACCTAAATTTAAACTGCCAATCACGGCATTTCCTCTAACCAAAGGTAATAAGGCTATGGAGCCTAAGTCTTGTTGATCAGGAAATAAAAAGGCGTGTTGATGAGGCGAGTAAGTGATGAGTCTTGGTTTTCTGAGTGTGCTGAAATACTGGTTGATTAACTGTACTGAATCCGTAAACAGTAACTTTGGCTGCCAGCTTGGTGAGTCTTTTTCACCTTCAAGCAAGCGTTGAAACTCATATTCGGGATCATGAATTAACAACGTTACATCTGTTAATTGAAAGCGCACTTTGTGCTCATCAAGGATGATATGTAGTAAATCGATTAAATTAGTGCAGGCAAGTAAGTCGAGTTCACATTCTTGGAAATTGATTTGCTTGCGCTCGTTTGCTTTAGCTATTCTGAGAAACTCATCTAAACGAGCTTGTAAAGTCGCGTTATCTTGCATCCAAGCGCCTTATCGGCTTATTAATTTAGTTACGACTAATAATGGCTTATTGCACGTGCAATTGTCCATACTTCAATGTGTTTTACACCTGATTTTTTTAATTCATTGGCCGCTGCAGAGCAGGTTACCCCTGAGGTCATTACATCATCTACCAAGGCAACGTGTTCAGGTAAGCCTTCACAGCTCACTTCAAATGCATCACGCATATTTTTTCGTCGCTGTTTGGCATTCAATGATGCTTGTGATGATGTGTTTTTGATGCGGGTTAAATAGTTGCT